>JANMXB010000500.1:0-24073 GCA_031380765.1 Pseudomonadota bacterium
TGTTCATGGCCGTGATCCTCATCACGCTGATCGGCGTGGTCCTCTACGCCATCGTGATGGGGCTGGAGCGCTGGCTCGTGGTCAAGGATGCGCGGTTGGACTGATGGCCGGCACGTACTCTATCCTTTACGGGGACATCCACAACCACAACGCCCACGGCTACGGCGTGGGCTCGATCGAGCGCAGCCTCGAGGTCGCCCGAACGCATCTCGATTTTTTTGCCTTTACCGGCCATTCGAGCTGGCACGACATGCCCGCGATGGAGGGCGGCCGCGAACGCCACTGGATCGAGGGTTTCAAGCGGCTCAAGGAGACCTGGCCGCGGGTCCAGCGCGTCATTGCGCAAGGCAACCGCGACGGCGAATTCTGCTCGTTCCTCGGGTTCGAGTGGCATTCCTGCGTCTGGGGCGACCAGTGCGTCGTGTTCCCCGGCGACAGCCGGCCGCTCTTCTACGCCGGCGACGTGGCGCGGCTGCGCAAATTCTGCGCAGACGAACGCGCGCTCATGATCCCCCATCACCTCGCCTATCCCAAGGGACGGCGGGGCGTGAACTGGGCGTGCTTCGACGAGGAATGCACGCCGGTGGTCGAGATCTATTCCGAGCACGGCAATTCGGAGGACGACCGCGGCCCCTTCCCGTATTTCACCCATTCGATGGGCGGGCGCGAGACCGCGAACACCGCGCGCGCCGCGCTGGAAGCCGGCCTGCGCTTCGGGTTCGTCGGCTCTTCGGACGACCACGCCGGATTTCCCGGGGCGTATGGCGAAGGCCTCATGGCCGCGCTGGTCACGGACTTCACGCGCGAGGGCATCTTCGAATCGATCCGCGCGCGGCGCACCTACGCCTTGACGGGCGATCGCATCGAGCTCGATTTTCGCGTCGATGGCGAGCCGATGGGTGCCACCGTCACTGCGGGAAATCGCGCCGAGGCGTCCTTCGAGGTGCACGGGCGCGACGAGCTCGATGTAGTGGAGGTGATTCAGGACGGGCGGGTGGTGCACCGGGCCTACGCCGAAGAGGCGATCGCGCCAGCAGAGATTTTGACCGCCCCGGTGCAACTGCGTCTCGAGTGGGGGTGGGGCCCCTGGGGCGCGCTTGCGCTCGATCGCATCTGCGACTGGGCGATGCGGGTAGAAGTGGAGAAAGGCCGCATTGCGCGCTTTTTCCCCTGCCTGCAATCGATGCCCTTCGACGAAACCCGCCGCCACCGGTTCGAGCGCGATGGCGACGCCGGGCTTTCGATCCGCTCCTACACCGCGCGCCAGAACGCGTACCGCGAAAACCCGAACCAGGGCGTGGTCCTCGAAATCGAGGGTGGGGACGATACGGTAGTCCGCCTCGCGCTCACCGAGCCGGCAGCACAAAGCAGCAGCCACACCCTGGCGCAGCTTGCGCGCGGGTCGGCCAACCTTTTCACGGGTCCCTTTCCGAAGGAAGGCTACCAATGGCACCGCCTCGTCTCGCGCGCGGCTTCTTCATTGGCGGGGCGCTGCACCCTGGACCTGCCGCAGGGGCGCTCGCACGTGTACTTGCGCGCGCGGCAGAAAAACGGCCATCTGGCCTGGGGCAGTCCCGTGTTTCTGAACTGGCGCTAGATGAGCGGCGACTCCGGCACCTACGACGGCATCCTCCTCGGCGCGGGGCACAACGCCCTGGTGTTGCAGGCGTACCTGGGCGAGGCCGGCCTGCGCACCGTGTGCCTTGAACGATCCGCGATGCCGGGCGGCGGGCTGGTGACCGCCGAGGATCCGCGCAATCCGGGGTTCCTGCACAACACGCATTCGTTCTTCCACCGCGCGATCACTTACATGCCGTGGTATCGCGACCTGAATCTCGAGCGCCGCGGCGCGAAATACCTGGAGCCCGAGCTCAACGTGGCGCTCGTCCAGCGCGACGGCAACGTGCTCGAATGGTGGACCGACTTCGAGAAGACGGCGGCCTCCTTCGCGCGTTTCAGCGCGAAGGACGCCCGCGCGGTGCGGCGCTGGCGCGACGATTTCGTGCCCATCCTCGAGAAGATCATCGGGCCCGAGGGCCGCACGCCGCCGATTCCCGCAGCCGAGCGGCGCACCTTGCTGGGCAAGAGCAAGGAAGGGCGCCTGCTGCTGGAGACGAGCGAGCTCTCGCCGCAGGAGTTCGTGCTGCGCGAGTTCGACAGCCCCGTGATCCAGGCCGGCTTGCTTTTTTTCAACGGCCTGCGCGAAGTGGACCTGCGCTGCAAGGGCTTCGGCCACCACATTCCCATGCTCCTCGCGGCAGCGGGCAAGGCGCAGATGTGCTTGGGTGGATCGGCGGGTCTCGCGCGCGCTCTGGTGCGCGCCGTGACCGAGAGCGGCGGCGAGATCCGCTGCATGACCGAGCCCAAGCGCATCCTCGTCGAAAACGGCAAGGCTGTCGGCGTGGAGACTGCGGCCGGCGAACGCATCTCTGCGCGCCACTTCGTCGTCTCGGGCCTCAATCCGCACCAGACGTTCCTGGACCTCATGGATCCCGCGCACGTACCGGCGGCGTGGCGGGACAAGGCGGCGGGCTTCACCTACAACCTCATCGCGCCGCTCTTCGGCCTGAACCTCGACCTGCGCGAGCGGCCGGTCTATACGGCCGAGAAGCAGTTCCCGGAGTTGTCGCGCGCGCTGATGGTGATCCTCGGGCTGGAGGGCTACGGCCAGTTTCCCGGGATCGTCGAGCATCACGAGCGCGGCGCGATCCCGCCCACGGTAATGTGGGGCAGCACGCCGACGGTCTTCGATCCTTCCCAGGCGCCGCCGGGCTGCCACACCGCGTTCATGTGGGAGAAGCTGCCCTACCGGTTGCATGGCGATGCGAACAACTGGGACCGCGCGAAGGACGCGCACGGCCGCGACATGCTGCGTTTGTGGACCGAGCACGCGCCGAATCTCGAGGGCACAGTGATCGATTCGTTTACGCGCAGCGCGCTCGACACCGAGCGTACTTTCCCGAACATGCGCGAAGGCGACCTGCTGGTCGGCGCGTTCACGCACGGGCAGATCGGGCATGATCGCCCGTTCCCGGGCGCCGGACATTATCGCGGGCACATCGAAGGGTTGTACCTGTGCGGCGCGTCCAGCCACCCCGGGGGCAACATCACCGGGTTGCCTGGCTACAACTGCGCGCAGGTCCTGCATGCGGACCTGGGCCTGGCCGCCGAATGGGCACCGGAGCCTGCGGCGGCCGTGCTGGGCCGCCTGTTTTGAAAACCAGAGGCAGAAATGAAGATCGAGCGTATTGAGGTCCTGCCGGTCCGGTTGCCCCTGAAGGCGCTGTCGCGGCTTTCGCGCGGCGTCCCACGGACGATGGAGGAGGGCAAGCGAGTCATCCTCGTGAAGATGACCGCGGATGACGGCACGGCAGGCTGGGGCGAAGCGGGGCCCAGCCGGCGCTGGTCGGCCGAGACCACCGAATCCTGCTACACCTCGATCAGTCAATACCTTGCCCCGGTCCTCATCGGGCGCGACCCCTTCGACATCGCCGGCCTGCATGCGGCAATGAACACCGAGATTGCGCCCGGCCTGGACCCGGGCCAGCCGATCGCCAAGGCGGCCCTCGACCTGGCTGCCCACGACCTCATTTGCAGGAGTCTCGGCATCACGCTGCAGAGCTGGCTCGGCGCAAAGGGGAGCGACCGCGTCGAATTGTCCTGGCTGGTGACACCACCGGACGTGGAGGGCGTCCTGCAGTCGGTGCAGGCCGGGCTGAAGGAGGGTTACCGCGCATTCAAGGTCAAGGTGGGACACGAACCGAAGCTCGACATCGAGAGGGTCCGCGGCGCGGTCGGGTTGGCAAAGGAGTGCACCGTGTGGGTGGATGCCAACCAGGGCTACGCGCTCGATGCGGCATTGCGCGCCGCGCGCGGATTCGAAGCACTGGGCATCGGGCTGTTCGAGCAGCCGATTCCGATGGCCGAGTTCCACGGCATGAAAAAGCTGCTCTCGGCGACGAGCATGACGATCGCGCTCGACGAAGCCGCCATGGGTCTGCCGGTCGTGATCGAGCTGATCCGCCGCGAAGCGGTCGAGGCGCTGGTCATCAAGGTCAACAAGGTCGGCGGCATCCACTATGCGCGGCAGCTGTGCGATCTCGCCCGCAACGCCGGGCTCGGATTGATCGGCAGCGGTCTCATGGATGCGCCGATCGGGTTCGCGGCGTCGGTGCACCTCTTCGCGGCCTATGGCATCGACTACCCCTGCGACCTCAATGGTCCGCAACATATCGCGGAGGACTACCTCGCTGCGCCGTACCCGATGGAAGGCCGCTATGCTCTCGTGCCGAAGGGCCCGGGTCTGGGCATCGAAATCGACGAGGCGAAAGTCAAAGCTTTTGCGCTGCCGCTATGAAAAACCTTGCAGTCGTCCTGCTCCTCGCCGCCGGCTCCGCGCTCGCGCAGGGCTTCCCCTCGAAGCCGATTCACATGGTGGTTGCCTTTCCGCCCGGCGGCTCTACCGATCTTGCGGCGCGCGCGCTCGGTGAAAAGCTCGCCGCGGCGCTCGGCCAGCCGGTGGTCATCGACAACAAGCCCGGCGCGAGCGGCAACATCGGTGCCGAAGCGGTTGCAAAGAGCGCACCCGACGGGCACACGCTCTTCATGGCCGCGACGTCGTTTGCCACCGCACCCGCGTTCTTCCAGAAACTCAGCTGGGATCCGCTCAGGGACTTCGCGCCGGTGTCGCTGGTGGCCACCGTTCCCATCATCGTCGTGGTCAATCCTTCGGTGCCGGCCAACAACACGCGCGAGCTGATCGCCTACTCCAAGGCCAATCCGGGCAAGCTCAACCTGGCCTCCCCCGGCGCGGCGACCCTCACGCGGCTCTCGGGCGAGATGTTCAAGCAGGCTGCCGGCGTCGACTGGGTCACGGTGCATTACAAAGGTGGGCCGCCTGCGGTCGCCGACCTGCTCGGCGGCCAGTCGCAGGTGATGTTCGCCAACATCTCGGACGTGATTACGATGGTCAAGGCGGGACGCCTGCGCGCGATTGCGGTCACCACCGCAAGGCGTTCCGCCGTGGCGCCCGAGCTGCCGACGCTCTCGGAGTCGGGGTTGCCCGGTTTCGACGCTTCGACCTGGCAGGCCGTGTTTGCGCCGGCAGGCACGCCGCGCCAAATCGTCCAGCGGCTGAACGCCGAGATCGTCAAAGCGATGGCGGCACCGGAAATGAAAGACAAGTTCCTCACTTTCGGTACCGATGCGGCGACCAGCACGCCTGAAGAGCTCGGCCGCTATCTCGCAAGCGAAGTGGCCAAGATCGCCAAAATCGCCAGGGATGTCGGGGCTACGCTCGACTGACATGACCATGGCCGCCCCCCTGCGCCGCGATCCCGCCAGGAATCAGGAACGCATCCTCAATGCGGCCACCGCCGAGTTCGCGCGCTACGGGCTGGGCGGCGCGCGCGTGGACCGCATCGCCGAGCGCGCCCGCGCCAACAAGCGCATGCTGTACTACTACTACGGCAACAAGGAAGCGCTGTTCCTGGCGGTCATGGAGGCGAGCTACGAGCGCATCCGCACGGCCGAACGCAGCCTGAAGCTGGGCGAAATCGATCCCGAAGAGGGCATCCGCCGGCTGGTCGAATTCACCTGGGCCTACTACCTGAAGAATCCCGAGTTCCTTACCCTGCTCAACAGCGAGAACCTGCACAAGGCGCGCCACATCAAGCGCTCGAAGAACATCCCGGCGATGCATTCGCCGTTCGTCGCGACGATCGAAGACCTGCTGCGGCGCGGCGTCCGAGCGAACAAGTTCCGCCGCGGGGTCGATGCCGTGCAGCTTTACATTTCGATCGCCTCGCTGTCGTATTTCTACCAGAGCAACCGCTACACGCTCTCGACGGTGTTCGCGAGGGACCTGTTCGCGCCGCGGCACCGCACCGAACGATTGAAGCACATGGTCGAGCTGGTGCTCGGCTACCTAAGGAAGTAAATGCGGAAAGTAGCAGTCCCACCCTCTGGAGGAGGCGTAATGAAACCCAAGTTGAAACCTGAGCTCATGCAAGCCCTGGCCCTCGCGTTCGCGGCGGTCGTTTTTGCGTCGCCCGCCGCAGCCCAATGGAAGCCGACCAAGCCGATCAACATCATCGTGCCCTGGGCTGCGGGAGGCGCCACCGATCAGGTGACCCGCGTCGCGGCCGGCGAGCTCGAAGAGGCCCTGGGCACCAAGATCGTCGTGATCAACCAGCCCGGCGCCGCCGGCTCGATCGGCACGATGAACGCCTTGAACGCGCCGCGCGACGGCTACACCTGGACCGCGGGCGCGCCCAAGCAGCTCGGCACCTACCCGGTGCTCGGCCTGGCCAACACCAAGCTCGACGATTTCCATGTCTTCGTCTCGGTGACGCAGGTGCCCATCGTGAGCGTGAACCCGAATTCCCCGTACCAAAACATGCAGCAGCTGCTCGACGCGATGAAAGCCGCGCCCGGCCAGATCACGTTCTCGACCGCGGGCAATACATCGAGCGGGCACATCGCCGCCGAGGCGATTTCGAAGGCCACCGGCCTCAAGTATCGCCACGTGACGTACGACGGCGGCAACCCCGCGGTGATCTCCACAGTCGCCGGGGAAACCCAGGTCACCACGCAGCTCGCCTCCGAGCAGGCCGAGATGATCAAGGGCAAGCGACTGCGGCCGCTCGCGGTGGTCGGCAACAAGGCCCTCGAGATCGAAGGCTACGGCACGGTGCCGCCGATTACGAACTGGGTGAAAGGTCTGCCCTCGGTGGATACGGCGTTCGGCATCTTCATTCCCAAGGGCGCCCCGCCGGAAGTCGCGGCCACGATGGAGAAAATCTGGGCCGAGCGCATTGCGAATTCGGAAAAGCTCAAGGCCTACGCCAAGGGCCGCTCGGTGCTGTTCTCGCCGATGGCGGGCAAGGTTGCGTACGACGCCGTGTGGCCCACCATCGTCACCGACGCGTGGATCATCAGCGAGGCCGGCATGGCGAAAGTGTCCCCGGACAAGCTCGGCATCCCGAAGCAGTAGCGAGGAAAGGCGCGCTTTGGACCTCCAGCCCGAGGAACCCCGGCCCTCGGAAAGAGCGGATTTCTACGCCGGCCTGGCGTGGATCGCGCTCGGCACGGCAATCGGGAGCGCCTCCTGGCGCATGGACCGGCTCGAGCGCATGGGCGTGAGCTTTTTCACCGCCCCGGGTCTCGTGCCGGGCGTGCTCGGCGTGCTGATCGCGGCGTGCGGAATCGTGCTCGCCGTGCGCGCCTGGCAACAGGGGGCCCTCGGTCCGATGCAGCGCCCGCCGGTCCTGCTGCGCCCGGATGTGCTTGCGCGCATAGGCGTCACGCTTGCGTTGTGCCTCGGGTTCGCCCTCGTGCTGGTGGGGCGAATCCCCTTCTGGATGGCCGCGGCGGTCTACCTCTTCGTCCAGATCGCGGTGCTGCAGTATCCCGGAAGGAAGGCGCGCGGCGAAGTCGCGCGCGGACTGGTTGTCGCCGCGGCGATCGCCCTTGGAGCGGGCGGTACGATCGCTTTCATGTTCCAGGAAATCTTCCTCGTGCGCCTGCCCTAGAATGCTTGACGGCCTCGTCCTGCTTGGCCACTCCTTCATGGGCTTCATGGCGGTCAAGCCCATCCTGTACACGCTGGGCGCAACGCTCGTTGGCGTGCTCGTCGGGTGCATGCCGGGCCTTTCCGCGACGTTGTGCATCGCGCTGCTGACCACGCTTACCATCAAGCTGCCGCCGAACGACGCGATCCTGATCCTCATCTGCGCGTACGTCGGCACGATTTACGGCGGCAGCCGCACCGCGATCCTGCTCAACATCCCCGGCACCGCGGCAAACGCGGCCGCGTGCCTCGACGGCTATGCGCTTGCGCAGAAAGGGCAGGCCGGGCGCGCGATGGGCATCGCGACCACGGGCTCGGTCGTGGGTTCGCTCTTCGGCGTGGTGTGCCTGGCGCTGCTCACACCGACGCTGGGCGAAGTGGCGCTTTCGTTCGGCGCGTTCGAGTTTTTCTGGCTCGCGCTCTTCGGCGTGCTGATGTCGGGATCGATCGCGGGCAGCGACCCACTCAAGGGTTGGATGATGGGGCTGCTGGGACTGTTCGCGACGCTGATCGGCCAGGACGGCATCCACGCGCACGATCGCTTTACCTTCGGGTGGCCGGAGCTCTCGGGGGGCATCACGCTCATCCCGGCGCTGGTCGGTGCGTTCGGCTTCTGCGAAATCCTCATCGTGCTTTCCGAGCCGATGAAAAAAGCCATCGTGAACAGCGTCGACTCGGTGCTGCCGCGCATGTCCGACGTATTGAAATACTGGAAGACGATCCTGCGCTCGGGGGTGATCGGCGTTTACATCGGGATCCTGCCCGGCGTGGGCGAGGACATGGCCGCGTGGTCCTCCTACGCGGCCGCGCGCCGCGCGAGCAAGGAGAAGGAGCTCTACGGCAAGGGCTCGATCGAAGGGCTCATGGCGGCCGAAACGGGCGACAACGCCTCGATTCCAGGGGGCATCATCCCGGCGCTTGCGCTCGCGATTCCCGGTTCGGCGCCTTCCGCGGTGCTGATGGCCGCGATGATCATCCATGGCGTGCAGCCGGGCCCGATGCTCATGGTGAGCCATCCGCAGTTCGTCTACGACGTGGTGGCGATGACCACGCTCGCCACGCTTGGCATGCTGTTCTACGGCCTGTTCCTCGTGCGGCCGCTCCTGGCCGTGATCCGCATCCCGCGCTCGATCATCATGCCGGTGATCTTCGTGCTGTGCACCGTCGGCGCTTTTGCGATTGCATCGCGCGTGTTCGACATCTGGCTCATGGTCTTCATCGGCGTGTGCTGCTTCGTGCTGAGGAAGTGCAACTACCCGATCGCGCCCTTCGTGCTGGGCCTGGTGCTGGGCGACATCCTCGACAAGAGCCTGCGCCGCGGGCTCCAGATTACCAACGGCGACCTCACGCCGTTTTTCACGCGGCCGGTGAGCGCGCTGCTCGCCGCGGTCACCGTGTTTACGCTCCTCATGTATGTGCCGCCCGTCAACCGGCGGGTCCTCGCGCTCAAGGATTCGTTGCTCCTTTCGATCCGCGGTATCCTCGGCAAATGACAATGCGCATCGCCCTCTGTAATGAAGTAATCGTGCCAATGCCGTTCCCGAAGCAGTGCGAGTACGCCGCCAAGCTGGGGTACGACGGCCTGGAAATCGCGCCCTACACGCTCGCCGAAGATCCTCATTACATGAGCCCGGCGCTGGTGGCCGCTTCGCGCCGCGCCGCCGAGGACGCGGGCATCGCCGTCACCGGCCTGCACTGGCTGCTGGTCAAGCCCGCCGGGCTTTCCATCAGCGCGAAAGACGATGCGGTAAGGAAGAAAACGCTCGACGTGATGTTTTCGCTGGTCGACCTGTGCGCCGAGTTGGGAGGGCGCTACCTCGTGCACGGCTCGCCGGGGCAGCGGCGCATCGATCCGGGCGAAACACGGGAAGCGGCGCTCGCGAGGGCGCAGGCGTGCTGGGCGGCGGTGGCCGAGCGTGCGCAAAAGGCTGGCGTCGTGTATTGCGTCGAGCCGCTTTCGTCTGGGCAGACGCCGCTGGTGAATACACTGGAGGAGGCCGCGCAGATCGTGGCCGCAATCGGCAATCCCGCATTGAAGAGCATGCTCGACTGCAGCTCGGCCGGCCTCATGGAAAAGGAGCCGCTCTCGAAGCTCGCCGAGCGCTGGCTGCCGCAGGGGCTGATCGCGCACGTCCAGGTCAACGACCGCAACCGTCAGGGCCCGGGGCAGGGCGAGCAGAAGTTCGCGCCGTTGTTTGCCGCGTTGCTGAAGCACGGATACACGGGCGACATCGCGGTCGAGCCTTTCGACTATGTGCCGGACGGACCCGGCGCTGCGGCGCGGGCGGTGGGGTATCTCAAGGGAATCATGGAGGCGCTTGCAGTGAAGCGCGACCAAGAAAGTTAGACTTTAGTTACTAAAAATGCCCATTTGGGACCGATCTCCCGCGTATCTTGTAGTGTAATTTAACAACGTGAGCGGCGTGCGCGGATATGCCTTCGGAGCCGCGCAGGCGTCAGGGGCGTCACGTTGGTCCTGACTCCGAGCGCTAGCGCAACGCGGTGATAGAAAGTGCCAAAGCAAATCTTCGGCGCGACGCCGTTACGCTACGCGCAACGGAGCGTTGAGAGCCGACGACGGTGCGAATGAGATATCTACAAGGAATACTTGAGCTGCTGGAGGTGTCCTCGCGCTAGAGGGTGTTCTCACGTAGGTAGAAGGCGCTTGACAATAGTCACGTCTCACATGACTATTGAGCATGATCAAGTCCTTCAGATGCCCCGACACTGAAGACTTGTTCAATCGCAAGCGAGTACCCCGCTTCGTCAACATCGAAGCGACAGCACGCCGCAAGCTGGAGCAGTTGAACCAGTCCGGACGCCTCGAAGACTTGCGTATTCCGCCTGGCAATCGTCTGGAGGCGTTGAAAGGTGATCGTTCAGGCCAGCATAGTATCCGCATCAACGATCAGTTTCGCGCATGCTTTCGCTGGACCGATGCGGGCGCGGAAAATGTTGAAATCGTCGACTATCATTGAGTGAGAGTAGCAATGCGCAAACTGCCTCCCATTACCCCCGGCGAAATCCTGGCCGAAGAATTTCTGAAGCCGATGGGCATTTCGCAGTACCGGCTGGCCAAAGAAATTGGCGTGCCGGCTCAGCGCATCAGCGATATCGTATCCGGCAGACGCGCCATCACCGCCGATACGGATCTTCGCCTGTGCCGGTTTTTCGGCCTCTCGGACGGCTATTGGCTGCGCGGCCAGATTCGATACGACAGCGAAATCGCCAAGGACGCTCTGGGCAAGGTGCTGGCGAAAATAAAACCTTGGGACAAGGCTGAAGGCGGCACGCACGCCGTGGCGCGGCAAGTCACCGCGACCTATCGTTCCCGCTCCGTTTCGCCACGCAAGCCATGATCACGCGACCCCCAGAGGCGCTCGCGACGACCGCGAGGTAAGCGTTGTCCCAGTGCAGGTGGATCTCAAAAATTTCGACTCTGGGGTTGGAAGGCCCTCGAAGCCTGCGCGGTCGTTGCGTCAGGCCTCTCTGGCGCGCAGGAAGAATCAATGAAGAGGCGCCAAGGTCAGGCTATTTCGCAGACCCAGAATTTTTAATTTAAGGACATTTATTCCAAAAGCCGGCTCCACGAACGGCTCTTCTGACAGTTTTGTTCTGGAAAAAGTACATTGTCCGATTGAGAGGAGGCAACGCAAATGAACCACATTCGACGCAGGTTACTGCGCGCGGCGGCGGGCATAGGTGCAACTTCCGCGCTTCCATGGCCGGCCGGCGCCCAAGCCTGGCCCGCAAAACCGATCCGCGTCGTGGTCGGGTTCCCGGCCGGCGGCCTCACCGACATCCTGGCCCGCGCGTACTGCGAGCCGCTGTCGCAGAAGCTCGGCCAGCCGGTGGTGGTGGAGAACAAGCCAGGCGCGGGCTCGACGATCGCGGCGGGGGACGTGGCGAAAGCCGCGCCCGACGGCTACACCTTCCTCTTCACGATCTCGACCACCATGAACCAGAACCGTGTCCTCTACAAGAAACTGCCCTACGACGCGGACAAGGATTTCGTCTACGTGTCCGGGTTTGACGCCGGGCACCTGCCGCTGGCAGTGGCTGCCGGCGTGAAGGTCAACAACATGACGGAATTCGTCGAGCTCGCGCGGCGCGAGCGCGTCACCATGGGCAACTACTCGGCCGGCAGCTTTCCGCACATGCTTGCCGCGCAGGTGAACAAGCTCTACGGCACGAAGATCGAGCCGGTTCACTATAAGGGCGAGGCGCCGATGTGGGCCGACCTCGCCTCGGGCCAGATCACCTCGGCCATCGGCAGCATCCCGGCGATGTCGCCGCACCTGCAGTCGGCCCGCGTGCGGCCGATCGCGGTGCCGACCTACAGCCGCTCGGCGCGGCTGCCGGACGTGCCGACGTTCTTCGAGCAGGGCTTCAAGGACCCGGTGTTCATCATCCAGGGATGGATCGGCATGTTCGCGCCGGCCGGCACTCCGCGCGACATCGTGAGCCGCATCTCGGCGATCCACCAGGAATCGGCCGACTCACCGCGCATCAAGCAGATCCACACCACGTTCGGCCTGCGCGAAAAGCCCTGGACGGCGGAGGAATTCGAGAAGCTCAATAACGAGATCAAGCCGGTGTGGATCGCGCTCGCCAGGGAGCTGGGCATTACGCTCGACTAGGAAACGCCGCCCCACTGCGCGGGGATCGCGCGCATTTGGCGCTCGAGAGCCCGCGCGGTGGCGGCAACGCCGTACACGTAGTGATCGGGCCGCACGATCGCGGCCGCGCACGTATGTTTTTCGAACCACCCGGCGAGCACATCGCCTGATTCCTGTAGTCCACCGGCGGCGTCGAAACGCACGACGGTTGCCCCGATCTGCCTGGCGAGGTCGCCAATCGTGCCGCAATCCGGTGCAAGCGCGGCGCCCAGTATTACGCGCAACCCCGAGCCGGCGATTTCATCGAGCAGGACGTCGGCACCCGGCCGGCGGAGCATCGGTTGCGGGAACAGCGTGCCGTTGGCGGGATGCGCATCGGCGCAAACGAATCCTCCCTCGATCGGCGGAATCAGGTGCTGGCGAGGCTGGGTGCGCACTTCGCCGCCGGCTTCGGCCAGCAGTTTTGCGTCGCGCGCCCGCGCAGCCTCCGGGTCGCGCTCGCAGATCAGCCGTCCGATGTCTTTGATGGCGGTCGTCAGCCGCCTCACGTGCGCGCCGCGTTCCTCGCCGTACGTGTCGAGGAGCGCGTCGCCCGCTTTTCCCACGAGCGCCAGCCGCAGCTTCCATGCGAGGTTGGCGGCGTCGCGCACGCCCTGACACATCCCCTGGCCGATGAAAGGCGGCTGCTGGTGCGCGGCGTCGCCTGCGAGGAACACTCGTCCGCGCCGCCACTCGCGCGCCACCAGCGCATGGAAACGGTAGCTCGCGGCGCGCCAGAGCTTGGCTTCGGAAGGCGACAGCCAGCGCGCAAGGAGTCGCCAGACCTGGTCCTCCTCCTCCATCGCGCGTGGATCCTCGCCCGGCAGCAGCATGATTTCCCAGCGACGGTGCCCGGGCGTGCCGATCAGGTAGGTGGTGGGCCGTCCAGGCTCGCAGTACTGGATGCTGACCTGCGGCAGCCTGGCCGCCGCGCGCTCGTCGACCAGCATGTCCACCACCAGCCAGGGCTCGTCGAACTGCAGGTCGTCGTACCCGATGCCCAGCAGCTCGCGCAGCGTGCTCGATGCGCCGTCGCAGCCAATTACGTAGCGCGCGTTCACTGTGCGTGCCTCGCCGGTGTTGTCGCGAACCTGCAATTGGACGCTGTCGGAGGATTGTGAGAGTCCAATGAGTTCGGTGCCGAGTTCGACCGTGACCGACGCATGCTCGCTTGCGCGCCGGCGCAACGCCGCCTCGACCGGCGGCTGGCTGAAAACCATGTTCGGCGGCCAGCCCAGCGGATAAGGCGGGGGGATGCTGCCCAGGCGTTTGATCAACTGCCCGCCGGCGCCGTAGTACTCCGAAGGTGTGAACGGCGCCGTGTGGGGCAGGATCGCATCGGCCAGGCCGAGGTTCTGGAACACGCGCATGATCTCGTGGTCGAGCGCGAACGCGCGCGGTCGGGCGTAGACCTCGCGCGAGCGATCGATCGCCAGCGTGCGCACGCCGTAGCTGCCGAGGAGATTCGCGCAGGTCGCGCCCGCCGGGCCGAAGCCGACGACGACGACATCGAAACTTTCCTGCGCGGGCATTTGCTATATTACCGCGCTCGTCTCTAGCGACCCCGGAACACCAATGCAACTGCGCAGCGTCGAGTTGGACGTCACCCAGCCCGCCGAGGCGGCCGATTTCCTCGAGAGGGTCTGGAATCTTGCGCCCGCGGGTACGCGCGGCGACACGATTTTTTTTCGCGGCAGCGGCCCTCACCCCCACATCCTGTCGATCCGTGCGGCAAGTGCGCCCGCGGTGACCGCGATCACGCTGTCGGGATCCAGGGACGAGATTGAAGCCGTCCATGCGCGGGCGCGCGGCGCAGGGGCCCAGCTCAAGGCGGTCGCGCGCTTCGACATTCCGGGCGAAGGCTCCGGCATCATCGTTCAGGGGCCGGAGGCGCAGGCCTACCGCTTCGTTACCGAAGCCTCGGCGCCGCAGCCGTTGTCGGACTACGCACCGGACTCGCCCATCCAGATCACGCACGCGGTCATGAACGCGATCGACGTCGCCGCATGCGAAAAATTTGCGGTGGAGGTGCTTGGATTCAAAGTCTCGGACCGCACGCGCATGATGACTTTCGTGCGCTGCAACCAGGAGCACCATTGCTGCGCCTATGCGCATGCCGAATTTTCTTCGCTCAACCACATCGCGTTCGAGATGCAGGACATCGACGCGGTGATGCGCGGCTTCGGGCGCATGCGCGACGCGGGCTTCGAGTCGATCTGGGGCCCCGGCCGCCACGGTCCCGGCAACAACGTGTTCGGCTATTTCATCGCTCCGTTCGGCGCGGTCATCGAATACACCGCCGACGTTGCCGAAGTGGACGAGCACTACAAGGTGGGCGGCCCGGAGGACTGGAAATGGCCGCCCGGGCGCATCGACCACTGGGGCCTGTCGAGGAAAGACGTCGAGAAAGCCGGCGCCGCCGAGCGCAACTACCGGTTTCCCCCGGCCCTGGGCTGACCACGCTCGACCGACTACTCGGGCTGCAGCCCGATTTCTTTCACAAGCTTCGTCCAGCGCGATCGCTCCGCGCGCAGGAATTCGTTCAGGGCCTCGGGCGTGCCCGCGCCTTCGTTGACCAGGCCGAAGTCGTACAGGCGCTGCGCGATCTCGGGATCCGCCAGCACCCGGTCCATTTCCCTGTTCACGCGCTGGACGATGCCTGCCGGCGTGCCCGTCGGGGCCAGCAGGGCGAACCAGCCGACGTACTCGAATCCCGGATAGGTCTCGACCAAGGCGGGCACGTTTTCGAGCCCTCGCACACGCTTGCCCGCGCTGACCGCAAGCGCGCGCAGTTCTCCGCGCTTCAGGAACGGAAGGAGCGCGGCGGAACTCACCAGCACGACCTGCGTTCTCCCGGCGATCGTGTCCTGGATCGCCGGTGCGACACCGGCATAGGGGACCTGCAAAAAGCGCGTGCCAGCGGTCGTGTTGAGCATCTGGCTCATCATGCCGCTGAAGGTCTTCGTGCCCTCGTTGGCCGCCGCGAGCTTGCCGGGTTGCGCCTTGTCCAGGGCGACCAGTTCGGCGAGCGTCCTGGCCGGAATCGAGGGATTGACCGCGATCACCATCGGCGACTTGGCGATCATCGCCACCGGTGTGAAATCCTTCTCGGGGTCGTAGGGCAGCGATTTGAACGTCAGCGGATTGGTGACGATCGCAGCCGTGGTCGCAAAGAAATACGTATAGCCATCGGCCGGCGCCTTCGCGACCGCCTGCGCGCCCACGACGTTCTGCCCGCCGGGGCGGTTTTCCACGATCACCTGCTGCCCCAGCGAGCGGGACAGCTTGTCGGCGAGAAAGCGCGCGACGATGTCGGGCGAGGCTCCGGGCGGCTGCGAGATGACGAACTTCACCGGGCGAGCCGGCCAGTCCTGCGCGGTGGCGGGGCCGGCAAGCAGTAGGAGCAGCGCGACTGACAGCAGGCGGACATTCATGGTCTGGTCTCTGGTTGGGTCGGGGCGGCGTTCATATTAATCCGGCATTTCCATCACCGCGCGGACCAGTTCGCCCTTCGTCATGGCCGCGAACCCGGCGTTGATGTCCTCAAGCTTGAGCCTGCGCGTGATGAGCTCGTCGAGCTTGAGCGTTCCTTCGAGATAGAGCTTCGCGAGCCACGGGAAATCGCGGCGTGGGCGCGCGCCGCCGTAGCTCGAGCGGATGATCCTCTTGTCGCCCATCATCGAGCCGAAGCGCAGGCTGACTTTGCTGTTCACATTGGTCTTGCCGAGGATCACGGCCTGGCCGCCGGGACGCACGATCTCGAGCATGAGCTGCAGGGAAGGCTCCGACCCCGCGCATTCGAACACGTAGTCGGCGCCGCGCCCCGAAGTGAGCGCTTTCACTTCGTTCAGGGCTTGCGCTCCGGAAAGCACCCCGTGCGTCGCGCCGAAGGTCTTCGCCAGCCCGAGTTTCGCCGGGTCGGTGTCGATGGCGATGACCGTCTCTGCGCGCTGGATGACCGCGCCCTGCACGCAATTGAGGCCCACAGCGCCGCAGCCAATCACCGCCACGCTGGCGCCTGCCTCGACCTTGGCGAGGCGCGCCACCGCGCCGACCCCGGTCATTACCCCGCACCCGATGAGGCACGCGCGATCGAAAGGAATTTCCTTCGGCACGCGCACCGCGCCGGATTCCGGGACGACGCAATACTCCGCGTGAGAGGAGACTACGGAAAAATGATGCAGCGGCTTGCCGTTCAGGCGGTAGCGCGACTCGCCGTCGAGAAGCCGGCCCGCAGGCTGGTTGCGGATGAACGGCTCGCACAGGATCGGCAGGTCGCGCTCGCAATAGAAGCACTGGCCGCAGTGCGGGTTCCACGAGCACACCACATGATCGCCGGGAGAAACCGCGGTCACGCCATCGCCCACCGCCTGGACGATGCCGGCGCCTTCATGCCCGAGCACGATCGGCATGGGATAGGCGAGGCTGCCCTGGATGACTTCGAGGTCGGTGTGGCACAGGCCGCTCGCGCGGACCTTCACCAGCACGTCGCCGCGGCGTAAGCCGGTCATCGTCACGCGCTCGATTTCGAGCGGCGCCCCGACTTCATGCAGGACGGCGGCGCGGAACTCCATCAGCGTACCCTCAGACCGCGATTCATCCGGCAACCCGGGGCAGCCACAGCGCGATCTGCGGGAAGTACATGACCAGCCCGAGCGCAACGATCTGCAGCCCCATCCAGGGCCAGCACGAGGCGAAGATCTCCTCCATGGTCACGTCCGGCGGCGCCACGCTCTTGAGAAAGAAGCAGGCGCCCCCGAACGGCGGCGACAGGTAGGCGATTTGCATATTTAGGTTGAACAGGATCCCGAACCAGACCGGGTCGTAGCCCGCCGCCTTGATCATCGGCATGAAGATCGGCAGCGTGAGCAGCATGATCGCGATCCACTCGAGAAACGACCCCAGGATCACCCAGATCACCATGATCACGACGATCAGCATGAAGGGGGTGAGGTTCATGCCGTTCACGAGCCGCTGCATGAAGGCGATGCCGCCCATCATGTTGTAGACGCCGATGAGCGCGTTCGCGCCGAACACGAGCCACAGCACCGTGCCGCAGTTCGACATGGTCTGCTTGAGCGACTCCCAGAACATCTTCCAGTTGAGCTCCTTGCGAACCCACACGGCGAAGAGCACGCCGAAGACGCCGAGCGCCGCCGATTCGGTCACCGAAGCAAGGCCCGCGTAGATGCTGCCCATGACGAGCAGGACGATGATCGACGGCAGCACCAGCCCCTTCATGAGCTTGAGCTTCTCGAGCACGGGAATTGCGCGCTCCTCGGCTGGCGCCGGCGGCCCCATGCTCGGGTCCAGGTAGCACCGCACCAGGATATAGGCGCAGTAAAGTCCCGCCAGCAGCAGCGCCGGCATGACCGAGGCGAGCAGCAGGTCGCCGATGGACACGTTGCCCGCAAGGCCGAAGAACACGAGGATGATCGACGGCGGGATCATCGAGCCCAGCGCCCCGCCCGCGCAGATCGTGCCTATGGCGAGCTTTCTCTCGTACTTGAGCCGGAAAAGCTGCGGCAGCGCCACGATCCCGAGCAGCCTCACCTCGCCGCCGATCACGCCGATGGTCGCGCCGAAGATCACCGCCATGAACATGGTGGCCACGCCGACGCCGCCGGGCACGCCGCCGGCCCAGATGTGCACCGCCTTGAACATCTCGTTGGTCACCCCGGATCGTTCCAGCAGCGCCGCCATGAAGATGAACATGGGGACCGAGGCCAGCACAAACTCGGTCATGAAGCTGTAAGTGCGGCTCGGGACGATCGACAGGGCATCGGGACCGAACAGGAACAGCGCGAACACGCACGACACCAGGCCGGTGGCCATGGCGAAGGGCAGCCCGATCCAGAGCATCATCGTGATCGAGGCGAGGATCACGATGGTGGAAACTTCGATGCTCATATCACCCGCCTCAAATCACCGTCTCCGGGCCTTCGGGCTTCTGCGGCGTCCTGTGCCAGAGGTGGGAGAGCGTCTGCAGCAGCATCAGGATAGCGCCGACGGCGAGCATGGTCTTGAGGAAAGCCGGGATCGGCACGTCCCATGCGCGGCCGCTGGTCTCCATCATCTTCACCGAGGGCACCGCGAGGACAAGCGCCCCATAGATGAACATGGCGAGGTAGGCGGTCGTGAGCAGATGGCAGAACCGGTCCACCCACACGCGGTACTTCAGCGGCAGCTTGTCGGCATAGGACGCCATCTGGATGTGGTTGCGCTGCTGCGACGCGAGCGCGCCGCCGAACACGAAAGCCGTGGCGCACAGCACCGTGACCACGTCGTGCACCCAGATGGTCGGCGCGCCGAATACGTAGCGCATGAGCACCTCGTAGGCGGTCAGCACCACCGCGCCCATGAACAACAGGCTCAGACCGTGACCGGTCGACCGCGAAATGCGGTCGACCCAGGGCACTCGATTGGGCAACCGGGGCTCTGGCTCAGTCGATCAGCTGCAGGCCTTTGAGGAACGCGATCTGGCTGTCGTAGACACGCTTGGACAGCGGGCTCTTTTTAGCCCAGTCCGCCCATGCGCCGCGCGAAAGCTCGCGGAATTTGCGCCGTTCCTCGGGTGCCCAGGTCACCAGCGTCACGCCGGCGGCCTTGGCCCCGGCGACGACCTTCTGGTCTTCGAGCGCGATGCGCTGAATCATGTCGCGCGCAAAATCCCGCGTCGCCATCTCGAGCAGCGCCTGCAGGTCCGGGGACAGCGCCTTCCACTTGTCGATGTGCACCGCGATCTCGGAGCAGGGCATCGAGTGGAAGCCCGGGTAGAGCGGGTAGCGCGCGATTTTGTGGTAGCCCAGGTCGTTGTTCATGCCCAGGGTGCCCCAGTCGGTCGCCTCGATCACGCCCCTTTCGAGCGCTGTGTAGACCTCGCTGCCCGGCAGCGTGACCACGCCCGCGCCGGCGCGCCGCCAGATCTCCGCGCCAAGGCCCTCGGGCACGCGCATCTTGACTCCTTTGAAGTCCGCCATCGTGCGCAGCGGCTTTTTCGACGGGATCGATTCGACGCCCCACCAGATCGGACCGACGTAATAGACGTTGAATTTCGCGTACGCCTCGCGCGCGAGCTCGAGGCCCCCGCCGTACTCGAACCACATCTGCATCTGGTAGGGGTTCTCGAAGCCGCCGTTGAGGTCCCCGATCAGCGCGAGCGCCGGCTCCTTGCCCGAGAAATACGGGCCGCCCGACTGGTGCCCGTCGAGCACCTTGTTGGTGATCGCATCGAGCGTCTCGGCATAGGCCACCACGCTGCCGACGGCCAGCGGATCGATAAAGAGGCGCCCGCCGCTCACTTTGGCCAGAGTCTTGGTCCAGTCCTCGTACACCTTCTGGTTGACCGAGCCGGCCTGCCACATCGACTGGAACCGCCATTTGTGCGGCGCCTGCGCCGAGGCAAAGCCCGGCACCGAGGCCGCGGCGGCCGCGAGCGCTCCGCTGGCCAGTGTCTTCCCAAATTCGCGTCTGGAGCTCATGTGGTTCCCCTTTTGTGTGGCAGCCCCGGTTGTCCAGCCGGGGCACCTGGCCGCTCGCTCGCTGCGGTTTACCCGGCAGTCGTCTTGTCGAAATTCCTGATCGGCGTGCCGGCGTACAGGATCTTCGCCTGGCGCTCGGTGATTTCGGTGTGCTGCGCCAGCGCCGCGGCCGACAGGTCGCTTGCGGGCGCCGTCTCATGGTCGAAGTTGCGATATTCGTCGACGCCGCGCACGAGGGTCGCGCTGTCCTTCGGGCCGACGGTCTGCCGCACCGTGGTGGGGATGTAGCGGATCGCAAAGCCGATGCGCCGGTCTGCGGCGCGATTGGGCTCGGAGCCGTGGATGAGCCGCACGTGGTGGAGCGACATTTCTCCCGGATCGAGCATGAGGTCGACGGCCTCCGAACCGTCGACGTCGACCATGACTTCCTGGCCGCGCGTGAGCAGGTTGCCCTCCTTGAACGTATCGCGGTGGGCGATCTGCCCGGCATGGGTGCGCGGCACGACGCGCATCGCACCCGATTCGAGCGTGCTCGGGCTGAGCGCGACCCAGGCCGTCACCACGTCGGCCGACGACAGGCCCCAGTAGGTCGAGTCCTGGTGCCACGAAACGAACGCCGGATCGCGCGCCTCTTTGATGAAGAAACTCGACGACCAGCACAGCAGGTTTGGGCCGAGCAGGTCCTCGACCGGGTCGAGGATGCCGCGGTGACGGACCAGGTCCCAGAGCCAGGTGAAGAGCAGGTGCGACTTGTGGCGCAGGGCGCCCTTGAGCGGTCCGCCGGCGCGCTTCTCGTGGGCTTCGAGTTTTGCGCGCACCGCCAATGCTTCGGCGACGGGCATGGCACGCACCGGAAAGTAGTAGCCGTCGCGCTTGAACTGCGCTACTGCCTCAGCAGTAAGCGTGCGCTTTTTCGCTTTCGGCGCCGTATTCGCCATCGATCCCATCCCTCGCATCTCGTGATTCCAAACGCCCGGTCACGCCGATTCTAGTCTTGGGCAGAAGCGCCTGCATCTCCCATTTCGAATGCATTCAGTGGCGCGTCAGGGTGCTGCATCGCAACACCGCTATGATTGTCGAATGTACGAAACCCGCAAACAGTCCCCTTTGTCGCGGCCGCATTTCGCGCGGCGGGTCGCCCTTCATTTCGCCTTCGCGATGGGCCTGCTCGTGGGCTCGCTCGCGCTCGGCATGGCGGGCTACATGTATTTCGAGAGCCTCGCATGGCGCGACGCTTTCGTGAACGCGGCCATGCTGCTCGGAGGGATGGGTCCGGTGGATATGCCGAAGACCGACGGGGGCAAGATCTTTTCCGGCCTGTATGCCCTGTATTCGGGTCTGCTTATCCTGGTTACCGCAGGCGTGGTGCTCACCCCGGTCCTGCATCGCATCCTGCACAAGTTCCACTGGGCGCAGGACCGCTAGAAGGTCACCCGCGCGCCTATTTCAACGGCATGATCCTGCTGCTGAAAGCGTTGGTATAGACATCCTCGGCCCTGACCGCCTTGTCGGGCTTGGCGTTGGCGAACGTGATTTCCAGCGTCTTGGCCATCAGCGCGGGCTCGATCCAGCCGATGCCGTACTTCCTCGAGCGGTCGGTGATGCACAGGTCGAGGATCTGCGGCATCGTGCCAAGGAGCGTGTCGCGGTCCAGGCCCGGCACGGCCGCCGCCATTGCGTCGATCGCCCCGGCGGGGTCAACCTGCGTATCCCGCCAGCCCTTGTGCACGGCGCGCAGGAATCGCTCGATCAGTTTGGGGTTTTTCGTAATCGTCTCGGTGTTCACGAAATACGTGTGCCCATAAATCGGCAGCCCGTAGTCGGCCCACAGCAGGTTGCCGACCTGACCTTTGCCAAGCACCTTTTCCCAGATTGCATAGCTCGTATACAAGTCGAAGGAGGCGTCGACCTCGCCGGCCGCGACGATGGCCTGCTTGCCTTCGGGCTTGACGTTGACCATCGTCACCTTGTCGGCCGGGATGTTGTTGATGGCGGCAAACGCCGGCCACAGCACGCGGTGCGAGTCGGCGGGTGGCGCGGCGATTTTCCTGCCGATCAGGTCGGCGGGCTTGGTGATGCCGGCGCTCTTCTTGAAGAACACGTTGTTGCCGGCCTTGTCGAACACGACCGCGACGATCTTGAGGTCGGCGCCCTTGCTGATGGCCGTGATGATCGTGGGCGCGTCCGAGATCCCGATATCGGCCTGCTTGAGGTCGATTTTCTTGGCGCTGTCGGCCGAGCCCGCGCCGCGCACCACCGTGAGGTCGATTTTCTCCTCGGCGAAGTAGCCTTTCTTGAGCGCCATGTAGATCGGCGCGTGGTCGGCCAGGTGGAACCAGTTGAGCTGCAGGGTCATCTTGTCCTGCGCCTGCGCTGGCAGGAGGAAGGCGAAGGCCGCGACGAACGCGGCAAGCAGGTGGCGGATGGGCATGGATGTCTCCTTGGTTGTGGGTGCTGCCTAGCCTGCCGCGTCTTCCCGGTGGGCCCAGGGCGCGACTATGTTTTCGACGGCGACGACTGCGCCGTAGAGTACCAGCCCGAGGGCCGAGATCAGGATCAGCGAGGCAAAGATCGAAGGCGTCTGCAGCGTCACGCCGCTGGTGATGATCAGGGAGCCCAGGCCACGCTCGGAGGCCACGAACTCCCCGACGATCGCGCCGGTCACCGACATCGTTGCGTCGAGCTTGAGGCCCGTGAAGATGTAGGGCACCGCATTGGGAAAGCGGATCTTGCGGTAGATCTGCCAGCGCGTGGCCTTCAGGGACCTCACGAGGTCCAGCATCTCGGGCTCGGCCGAGGCGAGGCCCACCGC
This sequence comes from Pseudomonadota bacterium, assembly GCA_031380765.1. Lineage (GTDB taxonomy): Bacteria > Pseudomonadota > Gammaproteobacteria > Burkholderiales > SG8-39 > SZAS-79. The sequence goes on from JANMXB010000500.1 coordinate 22,522, forward strand.
GGTATTCACCACCATCGGGAAGAATGCGATCGTGGTGCCGATCACGATGTTGGGCCAGATGCCGTAGCCCAGCCAGATGACGAAGAGTGGCGCCAGCGCGATCTTGGGCAGGGTGTTGAACAGCACCAGCACCGGCATCACGGTGCGCAGCAGGAACTGGTTCCAGACGATCACGACCGCCAGCGCGATGCCGAGAATCGCCGACAGCACAAAGGCGCCGATGACCGCGTAGAAGGTGGCGAGGAAGTTCGACAGCCACTGGTAGTTCGCCTGCCCGAGGGTCTTCAGCGCGGCCCACGGCGTGGGCAGGATGTACTCCTTCACGTGCAGCAGGTGCACCGCCAACTGCCAGAGAACGACCAGGCCGAGGATGACGAGCGCGCTTGGCGCATACCACGCCGCCGCCGCGCCGAAGCGCGGCAATAATCCGCGCCGTAAAATTCTTTCCTCCGGCGCGCGGTCGTCTTGACTCGGCATCGTGCATCCACCGACAATTAACGAGTTGGTTAAATCATAGCAAACTATGCATCCCTTCATTCATCTCGCCGGCGTCACCAAGATCTACCGTCGCGGCCGCGCCGAGCACCTCGCGATTTCGGATGCGACTTTCGACGTGATGCCCGGAGAGCTGGTGTCGCTGGTCGGGCCCTCGGGCTGCGGCAAGTCGACGCTGCTCAAGATCCTCGCGGGGCTGCATCCGCACGACGCGGGCGTTGTGCGGATCGGCTCCGAGAGCCATGCTTTCGACCCGTCGCGCGACATCGGCATGGTGTTCCAGGCGCCGCTGCTCCTCAAATGGCGCCGCATTCTCGAGAACGTTTTGCTGCCCGCGGAGATCCTCGGGCTGCCGATGAGCGAGAGCCGCGAGCGCGCCAAGGGCCTGCTGAACCTGGTGGGCCTCACCGGTCTCGAGGACAAGTATCCCTACGAGCTTTCGGGCGGCATGCAGCAGCGCGCGGCGATTGCGCGCGCGCTCATCCACGATCCGAAGCTGGTGCTCATGGACGAGCCTTTCGGGGCGCTGGATGCCCTTACGCGAGAAAAGATGAACCTGGAGCTGCTGCGCATCTGGAAAGAGTCGGGCAAGACGATCGTGTTCGTGACGCACGGGATCTCGGAGGCCGTGTTCCTTGGCACGCGCGTCGTGGTGTTCACGGCGGGACCCGCGCGCATGGCGGACAACTTCGAGATCGACCTGCCGCGCCCGCGCACGCTCGACATGAAAACCCACGAGCGCTTCGGCCAGTACACCCGGCGCATCTACAAGCTGCTGGGGATGGATTGAGCACCGCGGGGCAAACTGCGCGGTTTTCCATCGCGGCGATCGATCTCTTCGAGCGGGACGTGAAGCTGCGCATGCCGTTTCGCTTCGGGGTGGTCACGCTCACCGAATCGCCGCAGGCGTTTGCCCGCGTGCGCATCAGGCTCGTGGGTGGGCGCGAAGCGACCGGCGCCGCGGCCGAGTTGCTTGCGCCGAAATGGTTTGACAAGAATCCCGCGCTGACCAACGAGGATAATTTCGATCAGCTGCGCCTGGCGCTGGCGCTGGCGC
>JANMXB010000527.1:0-3915 GCA_031380765.1 Pseudomonadota bacterium
CACAAGTCGCATGGGGTTCCTCCACCAATGGGGCCGAGAGTGCATGAGAAATGGTGGTTTCCGCAATGCTGGAAATACTTTAGGGGGTGGACCAAAAGCCGCGCGGCTTGATCTCGCCGACGATCGCCTATAGCTCAACGCAGTGCGAGCCAAAAACACCACAAAATCTGCCGCTCCTTCGGTGAGCTTCGTTTCGCTCGGTTGCCCCAAGGCGCTGGTCGATTCCGAGCGCATCCTCACGCAGCTGCGCGCAGAAGGCTATGCCATCGCCGCCGACTATGGCGGCGCCGACCTGGTCGTGGTCAACACCTGCGGGTTCATCGATTCGGCGGTCGAGGAGTCGCTCGATGCGATCGGCGAGGCGCTGGCCGAGAACGGCAAGGTCATCGTGACGGGGTGCCTGGGCGCAAAGGCCGGCGTCGTGCAGAAAGCGCATCCCTCCGTTCTCGCTGTGACCGGTCCGCACGACACCGAAGGCGTGATGAAGGCGGTGCATGCGCACCTGCCGAAACTTCACGACCCTTACACGGACCTGGTGCCCCCGCAGGGAATCCGCCTGACGCCGAAGCATTTTGCGTACCTCAAGATCTCCGAGGGCTGCAACCACCGTTGCACGTTCTGCATCATCCCTTCGATGCGCGGCGACCTGGTTTCGCGGCCGATCGGCGAAGTGATGCAGGAAGCCGAAAATCTCGTCAAGGCCGGCGTCAAGGAGCTGCTGGTGATTTCGCAGGACACCAGCGCGTATGGCGTCGACGTCAAATACCGCACCGGCTTCTGGCAGGGCCGGCCGCTGAAGACGAAGATGGTTGCCCTGTGCGAGGCGCTCGGCGGGCTCGGTGTCTGGGTACGGCTTCACTACGTGTACCCGTATCCGGGCGTGGACGAAGTGATCCCGTTGATGGCCGAAGGAAAAATCCTTCCCTATCTCGACGTGCCTTTCCAGCACGCGTCCAGGCGCATTCTCAAGCTCATGAAGCGCCCGGCAAATGCAGAAAACACGCTCGAGCGCATTCGCGCGTGGCGCAGCGTCTGCCCCGAGATCACGATTCGCAGCACTTTCATCGCCGGCTTTCCCGGCGAGACCGAAGCGGAGTTCGAAGAGCTGCTCCAGTTCCTCGAAGACGCGCGGCTCGACCGCGTCGGGTGCTTCGCCTATTCGCCGGTGGAGGGCGCCAAAGCCAACGACCTTCCCGATCCTGTCCCGGCGCAAGTGCGCGACGAGCGCCGCGAGCGGTTCATGCTGGCGCAGGCGAAAATCAGCGCCGCGCGCCTCAAGGCTAAAATCGGCAAGACCGTGCGCGTGCTGGTGGACGAGATGGCAGACAAGACTGCGCGCAAAGGCGCGATCGCGCGCTCGGCGGCCGACGCCCCGGATATCGACGGCGTTGTGCGTGTCCGCGACGGAACAAACTTGCATCCCGGCGATTTCGCCGATGTGTTCGTCGAAAAATCCGACGCGCACGACCTCTTTGGGAGACTGGCATGAGCGTTCGTGAAGTGGTGGTGGTATCGGGTACGCGCACTGGAATCGGCGACTATGGCGGGTCGCTCAAGGACCTGCCCGCGACGAGGCTCGGCTCGATCGCGATCAAGGAGGCCGTGGCGCGCGCGAAGATCGACCCGAATTCGGTCGGCCACGTAGTGATTGGCGGGGTGATCCACGGCGAGGCGCGCGACATGTACCTGTCGCGCGTAGCCGCGATCGACGCGGGACTCCCCGTCCACACGCCGTGCCTGACCGTCAACCGTTTGTGCGGCAGCGGCCTGCAGGCGATCGTTTCGGCCGCGCAACATATCCTGCTCGGGGACACCGATGTGGTGGTCGGCGGCGGCGCCGAAAGCATGAGCCGCGCGGCCTACTTCCTGCCCGCGGGGCGGTGGGGCCAGCGCATGGGCGACGGCGCCGTGGTCGACGCGATGACCGGCGCGCTGCACGACCCCTTCGGCCATGGCCACATGGGCGTAACCGCCGAGAACATCGCGGCGAAGTACGGCATCGGCCGCGAGGCGCAGGACGCCTATTCGATGGAGAGCCACAAGCGTGCTGCGAATGCTCACGCCAAGGGTTATTTCACGAGCCAGGTGGTGCCGATCGAGCTCAAGTCGAAAAAAGGCCCTCTGCAGTACACGACCGACGAGCACGTGCGTCCCGAGGTGAAGATCGAGGACATGCAGAAGCTCAAGACCGTGTTCAAGAAGGACGGCACGGTGACCGCGGGCAATGCGTCGGGACTCAACGATGCGGGCGCTGCGATCGTGATGATGGAGGCGGACGCCGCGAAGAAAGCGGGCGCGAAACCCATGGCGCGTCTGGTCGCCTACGCGCACGCCGGCGTCGATCCCGAGCTGATGGGCCTCGGCCCCATTCCCGCGGTCAAGCGGGTGTTCGAAAAGGCCGGGCTGAAACCGGCCGACATGGACGTGATCGAATCGAACGAGGCTTTCGCGGTCCAGGCGATGGCCGTCACGCGCGACCTGGGGCTCGACCCGGCCAAGGTGAATCCGAATGGCGGGGCGGTGGCGCTGGGCCACCCGATCGGCGCCACCGGCGCGATCCTCACGGTGAAGGCGCTTTACGAACTCGAGCGTATCAAGGGCCGTTACGCCCTGGTCACCATGTGCATCGGCGGCGGGCAGGGCATCGCCGCGATTTTCGAAAGGACCTGAAATGAAAACCCGACTGCTGGGTGCGAGCGGCCTGCGCGTGAGCGAGATCTGCCTTGGCGTGATGACTTTCGGCGACCGCACCGAAGAGGCGGAGGCGGCGCGCATCGTCGCCTCGGCGAAGGATGCCGGCGTGAATTTCGTCGACACCGCCAACCAGTACGCGGGCGGCAAGTCTGAAAGCCTGCTCGGCAAGCTCATCAAAGGCGACCGGAATCGCTGGATCGTCGCGAGCAAGTGCGGCAACACCGGGCGGCCCGCGCCTGACGACCAGAGCCTCGCGCGCCGCGAGATCGTCAGCGCCCTGGACGCGTCCCTCGGCCGGCTTGGTATGGACCATGTCGACATCTACTACTTCCACATCGACGACGAGCACACGCGGCTGGAGGAATCGCTCGCCGCGATCGGCGACATGATCCGCGCCGGCAAGACGCGTTATTTCGGCGTCTCCAATTTCCGCGGCGGGCGCATCGCGCAGGTCGCGCTGCTCTGCGACAAGCTCGGCGTGCCGCGTCCCGTCGTTTGCCAGCCTTACTACAACGCCATGAATCGAATGCCCGAGGTCGAGGTGATCCCGGCGTCCGTCGCGTTCGGCCTGGGCGTGGTCCCGTATTCTCCGCTTGCGCGCGGCGTGCTCACCGGCAAGTACCAGCCCGGCGCCGAGCCGCCGGCCGAGTCGCGCGCCGGGCGCAAGGACAAGCGCATGATGCAGACCGAATTCCGCGCCGAATCGATGGTGCTCGCGCAGAAGATCAAGGCGCACGCGGAAAAGCGCGGCATGACGGCCGGGCAGTTCGCGCTCAACTGGGTGCTCAACAACCGGCTGGTGAGCGCGGTGCTGGCGGGGCCGCGGACCATCGACCAGTGGGACGGTTACCTGGGCGCCCTGAAGCACACTTTTACCGCCGAGGACGAGGCGCTGATCGACGGCCTTGTGGCGCCGGGGCACCCTTCGACACCGGGGTATTCGGACCCGAAATATCCGATTTCAGGGCGGCCGGTGATGGTCTAGAAAGTTAAAGTTTAGTTTCCGGAGATGAGCGTTTATAGAGATTCTTCGGATAATTTTGTTGTGTAATATAACAACAATTTATTCCTTTTCGTGCTCCCGATTCTGAGCCCCTCGCACTGGCTGACGCTGCATGCGCTGGTCACCGTCGCCGCGCTGCTGGCATACACATTGGCCTCGCACGCGCTGCCGCAGCGCAGGCACCCTGCCGCGGCGATCGGCTGGGTGCTGTTCATTTT
>JANMXB010000531.1:0-4145 GCA_031380765.1 Pseudomonadota bacterium
GCGTGATCCGCTCGGGTCGGATTACCGGCGCAATGCGGACGCCGGAAACGGTTTGCAGCGGGACGAAGCGCAGCGACGCATATTCACGGAACATGGGGCTCTCCAGGTGAAAGGGCGGAGTGCAGGCACGTGACCCGCAATGTTACGCCCGTCCAGAAAAAACGCACACCGCGAGGTGTCCGTTCGATACTATGTCGTCGCAGAGACGGCCGGCGATTCCGGTTTGCAAACCGCGGCACTGACCGAAACTTTAGGAGCTCCAATGGGCAGACTGCAGCGGCTCGCATTCGCCGCACTCTCTGCGCTGGCGATGGCCGGCGCGTCCGCGGCCGACGATTACCCGGCGCGGCCGATCCGCATGATCGTCGGCTTCGCCCCTGGCGGCGGCACCGACCTGACGGCCCGGCCGGTCGCGCAGAAACTGTCCGAGCTGCTGAGGCAGCAGGTGATCGTCGAGAACCGGCCCGGCGCCGCCGGCAACATCGCCACCGAGCAGGTCGCGCGAGCCGCTCCCGACGGCTACACGCTTCTCATGGGCACGATCGCCGCCCTGGCGATCAATCCCAGCCTCTACGGCAACCTCAAGTACGATCCCGAGACCGATTTCGCGCCGGTGATCCAGGTGGTCGATGCGACCAACGTCCTTGTGCTGCATCCTTCCGTGCGCGCGGATTCGGTGCGGGAACTGATCGCGCTCGCCAAACTGAATTCGCTGTCGGCGGGCTCCTCCGGCATCGGCGCCACCGGACACTTGTCCATTGAGCTGTTCAACCTGATGGCAGGTGTGAAGCTCGTGCACGTGCCTTACAAAGGCGGCGGGCCTGCGATGGGAGATCTTGTCGGCGGGCAGGTGCAGCTCATCTTCGCCACAACGGCCAGCGCGATTCCGCAAATCAAGGCCGCCCGGATCAAAGGCCTCGCGGTGACGACCGCCAGGCGCTCGGCCCTGATGCCTGATCTTCCGACTCTCGCCGAGGCGGGTCTACCCGGGTTCGACGCCAACAACTGGTACGGCATCGTGGCGCCCGCCAGGACGCCGCGCGCAATCATCGACCTTCTGAACGCCGAAGTGACGAAGATCCTCGGCATGCCCGACGTGAAGGCGACGCTGTTCAACCAGGGACTCGATCCCGCGCCGGGCTCACCCGAGCAGTTCGGCGCCTACATCAGGAGCGAGCGCATCAAGTGGGCCCGCGTGATCAGGGAGTCGGGGGCGAAGCCGGAGTGAACGCTAGCGGCCCGCGGGGCCCGGCTTAAAAAGCGGTCAGGTTGGTGCCGGCTGTCCCGACGGCGACAAAGCCGCTGCCTCCGCTTGCAATCGCATTGAGATCGTTGGCGGTTCCCGAAGCCACCGCCGTCCAGGTCAATCCGTCAACGCTGTTGAAGATCGCGCCTGCGTTTCCGACCGCAACAAACTGGGTGCCGAAAGTAACCGCGGCGAGATTGCCGGGCGTGATCGCCGCCAGGGCTGTCCAAGTGACTGCATCCGTACTCGTAACCACCGCTCCTGCCGCACCCACAGCCACGAATCGGCCGCCCGAAAATGCAATGCCGCTGAGGTTCGCCGCAGTATTGGAGGTGACCGCCTGCCACGTGATGCCGTTTGTCGAAGTCACTATCGATCCCGCATTCCCCACCGCGACGAACTTGCCGTTTCCGAACGTCACCGCATTCAGATTCTCGACGGTTCCGGAAACCGCCGCGGTCCAGTTGTTCACGTCGGGACTGGTGACGATCGTACCGTTCGCTCCTGTGGCGACCCAGAAGTTCACTCCGTTGGTCGCGACCCCGAGGAGATTGGCGGCGACGCCGGAATTCTGGATCGTCCAGGTCGTCCGGTCGATGCTCGTGAGTATCGTGCCCGCTGCGCCCACCGCCACGTAGACGACGGGAATCGGGTTGTAAACGATCGCGTTCAGATCGGTTGCGACCACGAAGGGGAAGGCGGTCCATGCACTGCCGTCCGGGCTGGTGAACATGGCGCCGTTGCTCCCAACGGCGATGAACTGCCCGCCGAACGCGATCGCGCGCAGGTTGTTGGTACCCGCCGGTGTTCCGACGGTCCAAGCGCTTCCGGCTATGCGGGGCGTCGCGGAGACAACGGGAGAGTCCGCTCCCGCGGGCCCGCCGCTCTTGCGACCGTTGAGCGTGAAGTAATAAGTCGTGCCGTTTGTAAGGCCGCCCAGGGAGTACGGCGGGGTCACGGCTTGAACGATCTTGCCGCTGGCCGGCGAAGCGGTCAGGGATTGGGTCGAAATGGAACCGGATGTCGAATACAGAAGCCAATATTCGACGTTCGCCTCGGCCGTCCACGAAATGAGTACGCTGCTGTCTCTTGGGATGACCGTGATTCCCCCGGCGGGGGGGCTGGCGGAGCTGCCCCCGCCACTGCAGGCGCTTACAAGCAATGCTGTCGCGATCGCAAGGATCGCCGGTGAAAGAGCGGTCAGTCTTCGGGAGAAAAAGCGGAAATTTTTCAAGCGCATATCCTGTTGGTCAAGCCGGCAATATATTCAGCATAGCAAACATTCCGCTGTCCGCGACTGCTTGCCATCCCCGTGTTCGCTCAGGACGCGCGCTTCAAACCGGACGCCTGGATCACGTGGCCGAGCTGCCACGGGCGCGGCAGTTTCGCATGCGCTGCCTTGACGGCCGCGAGGTGCCCGAGCAACTCTTGCGGAAAAGGCGCGGTGCGCCGCGTGGCCATGGACACGTGCGCGGACAGCGATTCCTGCGAGGCCGCCAGATAGCCTTCGGTGGCGTGGAACATCTCCTGGTAGAAGTGGATGCGCTTGGCATCGAAGTCGACCAGGCGCGCCTCGAAGCGCAGTGGCGCGCCTTGCTTAACTTCGCGCAGGAAATTGGCGTGGGCCTCCAGCGCGAAAGTGGTCGACTCATGCTTTTTGCGAAACTCCTGCGTGAGGCCGAGGAAATCGAAGAACACGTCGGCCGCGAGATCGAACACCACCTGGTAGTAGCCGACGTTCATATGGCCGTTGTAGTCGATCCATTCCGGGCGGACTACGTCGCGACCCTCTGCAAAAGGTGCCGGGATGTCCAAGCTCATTTTCCCGTGAAGCGCGCCTTGCGGCGCTCGGTAAAGGAGCGCAGGCCTTCGGCCGCATCGTCAGTCCGCGCGAGTTTGCGCTGCACGGCTTCCATCTCGGGTTTGATGCCGAGCGGGCCTTGCTCGACGTAGCGGCGCGAGGATGCAAGCGATGCGCGCACCGCTTGCGGGGCTTGCTCGGCGATCGTGCGTGCAATCGCCAGCGCCCGTTCGAATTGCCGCCCGGCGGGAACGACCTCCTGCACGAAGCCCAGGCGAAACGCCTCAGCCGCGTTGAATTCGTCGCCCGTGAGCAGGTAGCGCTGCGCATTGCCCCAGCCGGCGCGGTCGACGAAGCGCATCGTCGCGCCCCCCGTGGGCATGATGCCGCGCTTGACCTCGATCTGCGCGAAGCGGCAGTCGCCGGCAGCGACGACGATGTCCTGCGCCAGCATGAGCTCGATGCCGAGCGTGAAGCAGATGCCCTGCACGGCACAGACGACCGGCTTGGTCCGCAACGGCTCGCGTAGCGACAACGGGTCGACGCCACCGGGCGGCACCGCCGCTTCGCCGCGCGCCATCAGCGGCGCGAACTGGTCGAGCTGCAGGCCGGCGGTGAAGTTGGCGCCGTGGGCGTAAAGCAACCCGACCCGGGCCGCATCGTCCTTCTCCATGGCGGTGTAGGCGCCCGCGAGCTCCCTGTACATTTTCAGCGAAAAGCCGTTGAGCTTCTTCGGCCGGTCGATGCCGATGAGGAAGATCTCGCCGTCGCGCTGCGTGGTGATCCGGCCCTCGGCCGGTGTTTCGTTTGCCGCCATTGAGTTCTCCGCTATGCAAAACGCCGCGCTATCTTGCCATGCCCGCGGGATTACAATGGATTTTGAAGGAGGAATCCGGTTATGGCCGCAGTTCCGGCAACAGTCCCGCAATCCATCGTTACGCAGGGCCAGCCGTTCGAAGTCGAGCAGATCGGCGTGACCATCGGCGCCGGGATCCACGGCATCGACCTCACGCGGCCGCTCGATGACGCGACCCTCGAGCGTCTCGAAGCCGCGCTTGTCGAGCACAAGGTGATCTACGCGCGCGACCAGGACCTCAC
>JANMXB010000544.1:0-1532 GCA_031380765.1 Pseudomonadota bacterium
GAAATTCACCAAGGGTGCGGTCAAAGGTAAGACCGGCTCGCTAACCGCATTGCCGATTATCGAAACCCAGGCCGGCGACGTAACCGCATTCGTGCCGACCAATGTGATCTCGATTACCGACGGCCAGATCTTCCTCGAGACTGACCTTTTCAACGCAGGCATCCGACCCGCAATCAACGCCGGTATCTCGGTTTCGCGAGTCGGCGGTGCCGCGCAAACCAAAGTCGTCAAAAAGCTCGGCGGCGGCGTGCGCCTCGCGCTCGCCCAGTACCGCGAGCTTGCGGCCTTTGCGCAATTCGCCTCCGATCTGGATGAAGCCACCCGCAAGCAGCTGGAGCGCGGGCGCCTGGTGACCGAACTCATGAAGCAGCCGCAGTACGAGCCGCTGCAGGTCTGGCAGATGGCGCTGGTGCTTTTCGGCGTCAATAACGGCTATTTCGACGACGTCGACGTGAAGAAAGCCCTCGCGGCGGAGAAGGCGATGCAGGCTTACGTCAAGGACAAGTACGCCGCGCTCATCGATCGCATCGAGAGCACCAAGGACCTGTCCAAGGAAGACGAGGCCGAGCTGCACGAGGCGGTCAAGGACTTCAAGAAAAATGGATCGTACTAGTCTCGGCTGGTACTAATTTAAAGGCTCGGCCATGCCCGGCAGCAAGGAAATCCGCACCAAGATCAAGAGCGTGCAAAACACGCGCAAGATCACCAAGGCCATGGAGATGGTTGCCGCCTCGAAGATGAGGAAGGCGCAACAGCGCATGCGCGCTGCGCGCCCCTACGCCGAGAAGATCCGCAACGTCGCGGCGCACATGAGCCACGCCAACCCTGAGTATCGCCACCCGTTCCTGGTCGAGCGCGACTCGGTCAAGAAAGTCGGCATCATCGTGGTGACCTCCGACAAGGGGTTATGCGGCGGCCTGAACACCAACGTCCTGCGCTTGGCGCTGGCGAAAATGCGCGAGTGGGAAGCCGAAGGCGAGCAGTTCGAAGTCTGCGCCATCGGAAACAAGGGCCTGGGATTCATGCAGCGCCTCAAGGCCAACGTGGTGTCGCACGTAGTCGGCCTGGGGGACACCCCGCGCATGGACAAGCTGATCGGCGCGGTGAAAGTCATGCTGAACGGCTACACCGAAGACCGCTTCGACCGGCTGATGATTTTCTACACCAAGTTCCTCAACACCATGAAGCAGGAACCGGTCATGGAGCAGCTCCTGCCGCTGTCGGGCGAGACGATGGGTGCGCCAGAAGGCTTGTGGGACTACATCTACGAGCCCGACGCGAAGGCCGTGATCGACCAGGTGCTCACGCGATACATCGAAGCGCTGATTTACCAGGCGGTGTCCGAAAACATCGCCTCCGAGCAGAGCGCACGCATGGTCGCGATGAAGGCCGCGAGCGACAACGCCGGCAACGTGATCGGCGAGCTGCAGCTCATTTACAACAAGTCGCGCCAGGCGGCGATTACCAAGGAGCTGTCGGAGATCGTCGGCGGGGCGGCAGCGGTTTAGATTTTGACTTTTACAAGATCGCTG
>JANMXB010000567.1:0-15132 GCA_031380765.1 Pseudomonadota bacterium
GGCGGTCAGGCGAAACACTGCACATGGACTTCGTCCTGCCGGGATAGCGGCGCCTTATCGCGCAGACAACGCAAGCACGACCTGCAGCACCGCGGTGCGCGCCTGGCCGAGCACCATGCCCTTCCAGTCGTCGGCGTCGACGTAAAACGCTTCGAGAATCGCGCGCTTGATTGCGGCGCGCCTGCCGGCGTCGGCCTCGGGATGAATCGCGAGCCAATGGTCTGCGCGCAGCGCGTGTAGAACGGCTTCGAAGGCAACGGTGCCGAATTCCAGGCCCATGCCGGTCGCCTCGCCCCGCGGGCACTCGCCATAGATCGACATCACCATCGAGCCCTGCACCTCGGCCGAGGCCGACTTTCCGTCGTAATAAGACAGGATGTCGGCGCCCCACCAGGCCCGCGCCCGGGCAAGCTCCGCGGGATCGTTCGCGCCGGCGAAAATCTTCTCGCCGTGGCCATAGGGCCCCAGGCCCGTGTGCAGGTCGATCCACCCGATGCGCTTGCGCGCGGCCCCGTGCTTGCTCACCAGCGCGCGCATCGTCCAGTTGCTCCAGGTCGGCAGGGTGCCGCTAAAGAAAAGCCCGTCCCTGAACGATTGCTGGCCCGCCGAGACCGCCGCCTGGAAAGGCCCTGCGCCCATTCGCTTCATGCACGCGAAGATTTCGGCGCGGTTGGCCTCCGTCGGCGGCCACGCCTGCGGCAGCAGGAGGTCATGCACTTCGGCGTAAGCGGGATTCAGTTCCTTCGTGCTGGCAAAGTCGCGGAAGTTGCGGTTCATGTCGACGTTGTCTTCGTTCACGCGGCGCAGGTGCGAAAACCCGTGCGGGTTGACCGCGTGCACCAGCAGCATCGCGACCCGGCCGGCCTCGAGCCTGCGCGCCATGTCGTCGTCATCGAGGAGGGCGCGCTGGCAGCCCGAGCCGCAGAATCCCTCCACCCCATGCGTGCCGGAGGTCAGGATCAAGAGCGAAGGCGCCGCCGCATCGCCAAAGACCACGGCGTCGACGGCAAGTTCCTCGCCATGGCTGCCTTTCAGAGGATGGGGGACGGATTCCACCGTGAGGCCGCGGCGCGCGGCGGCGGCCAGGAAACCCGCGCGCGCCTCGGCATAGTTGGGGGCGAAATAGCTGCGCGTCCTGAGCATCCGCCATAATATCGCCGAATCACACCTTTGATCCCTGCCGGATCGCGGAGCCAAGCCATGAGCCTGCAACTCGAACCGCTGCACCCCCTCTTCGCCGCCGAGGCGGGCGGCATCGATCTAACGAAGCCGGTCGACGCGGGCACTGTGCGCGCGATCGACGAGGCCATGGACAAGTATGGCGTCCTCGTCTTCCGCGGCCAGCCGCTGACCGAAGACCAGCAGATCGCGTTCGCAGGCAGCTTCGGCACGCTCGATGCCGGGCTGAAGAAACTTTACCCCGGCGCGCCGAGCCGCTTCAGGCACGAGGAGACGATCGACATCTCCAACGTAAGGCCCGATGGGGGCCTGCACGCGGCGTCGGATCGCAAATCGATCTCCAATTTCGCCAACCAGCTGTGGCACAGCGACAGTTCTTTCCAGCGGCCGGCGGCCAAGTATTCGATGCTCCATGCCGTGGTCGTTCCGGCAAAAGGCGGCCAGACGGAATTCGCGGACCTGCGCGCGGCGTATGACGCGCTGCCGGAAGAACTGAAAAGCGAGATAGCAAACCTGCACAGCGTGCACGCGGCGCTGCATTCGCGCATCTGGCTGGGTGACAAGCCCTCCGAGGCGGAGCTTGCGAAGATGCCGCCGGTGCAGTGGCCCCTCGTTCGCACGCACGCGGGATCGAAGCGCAAAGTCCTGTGGGTCGGGGTGCATGCCACGCATATCGTGGAAAAGGCAATTGGGGAGGGGCGCATGCTGCTGCTCGAATTGCTCGAGCACGCCACGCAGCGCGAATTCGTCTACCGCCACGAATGGCGGGTGGGCGATCTCGTGATCTGGGACAACCGCGCCACGATCCACCGTGGACGGCGGTTCGACATCAACGCGCCACGCGAATTGCGCCGCACGACGACGAACGATCCCGATTCGGTGCGCGACTCCACGGTCTGCTCAACGCGCGCGCTGGCGGCCTGAGGCCTGCACCCCCACCGCAAACCGCTTTACGCGCTCCCAGTCCACGAGCTTCGAATAGTCCGCCGCGGCGGGCAGCTCGATGCGGCCGTCTTTCACCGGCGGCATCTGCGTGACGACCTGCTCGACAATGCCGAGATAAAAGGTCTGCTCGGCCGCCACCAGCCGAAGTTCCGGCGCGATTGCAGCGCCGTATTGCAGCGAAATCAGGGTGCCGAGCGCGCTCTCCGCATACAGCCCCAGCGCCACGCGCGCGCCATGCGCCGCGGCGAGGGCCGAAATCTCCCGCGCCTCGGAAAACCCGATGCGCCCGGCCTTGGTCGAGAGCGCGGTCGCGCCTTTCTCGAGATAGTGGGCGGCGTCGAGCGCCGAGGTGCAGGTGCGATCCACGAGGATGGGAATTCCGGCCGCTGCCTGCAACTCAGTGAACTGCGTGTCCGGTTTCAGCGGGCTGGGATCTTCGCAAACCGTGGCGCCCGCATCCCGCATCGCCAGCGTGTAGGCAAGCGCCTCGGTACGCTTGTAGGCGCTGTTGGCATCCACATACAGGGTCACGCGGTCGCCAACCGCCGCGCGGATTTCGCGCATCGCCGCGAGATCGGTGTCGAGCTGCTGGCCGCCTTTGACCTTGAGCGTGCGAAACCCGTAGCGCGCGCAGACGTCCGCCGCTTCCGCGGCCATCGCCTGCGGCGGCTGGCGCGTCACTGCCCCCGTGAGGTCCACGCAAGCCTGGCCGCCCCATAATTTCCACAGCGGCTGCCCTGCGCGGCAGGCCTCGATCTGCCAGGCGGCGTTGTCGATCATCGCTTTGGCGAGGCGGTTTTCGGGCACGCCTTCGAAGTGCTTCATGATGCCGGCCGCGCCATTGCACTCCACGCTGAGCACTTTGGGCATCAAAAAATCTTCAAGCGAAGCGGCGAGCGAGCGCGGCGAGACGCCGCTCCAGGTGGCCTTGATGGTTCCCTCGGCCACGCCCTGCGCACCGCTCTCGTCTGTCAGCGACAGGAGCGCGTAGAGACCGGAGGATTCGACCGCATTCGCCCAGACGACCTCGCGCGCGTAGGGGAGCTCGTAGAAATGCAATGACCACGCGGTCAGTTTCATCCGGCGCGCTTCAATTGAGGCGGTTGCGCAAGGGCTCGCCGCGCGCAAGGCGATCGAGGTTGTCCGCGATTTCGATCCAGCGCCGGTCGATCATGCCGGTGGTCCAGCCGGAGGTGTGCGGCGTCATGTAGAGATTGCCCAGTTCGTGGAACGGCAGGCTGGAAGGCGCCGCGCGGGGATTGTCCTTCGAAGGATAGTTGCCGTACCAGACGTCGATGGTGGCGCCCCGGATGCGTTTCGACTTGAGCGCCTCGAACAGCGCTGCCTCCTCCACGATCGCGCCGCGACCGACGTTGATCAGCACCGCCGAGGGACGCATTTTTTCGAACTGCTTCGCGCCGATGAGGCCCTGCGTCCCGGGGCCGAGCGCCGCGGCGACCACGATGTAGTCGAGCTCGGGCAACGTGGCGTCGAGCTTGTCGAATCCCACCCAGGCATCCACGCAAGGCGGCGCCTCACGCCTGGTCCGGTTGATCGCAATGACCTTCATACCGAATGGCTTGGCCCGCTCGGCGAGCGCACGGCCGATGGAGCCGAAGCCGACGATCCCGAGCGTCTTGCCGTAGAGCTCTTCGTTGACCGGGCCGTTCATGCGGCCGCTGTATTCCCAGCTGCCCTGCCGGAAAGTGCGGTCCGCCTCATGGAATCGGTGGCACCACACGAGCATGCCGAGCAGCGTGTACTCGGCCATGCCCTCGGCGTGGCCATAGGCATTGCATACCGCGACGCCTGGCGGCACTGCGGCGAGGTCGATGCCTTCGTAGCCGGTGCCGGGGACCTGGACCAGCTTGAGTCCGGGCGCCGGGGGAAAGCCCGGATTCCACGCCATCGAGATCAGCACGTCGGCATCGGCGAGGGCTCGCGCAAAGTCCTCCCCAAGATCTTCCCGCAATTCTTGTTCATGGAAGCGTTGCACGCTCCACGGCGTCTTCGCCTTGGCGAGGAACAGGTCCGCGAGGTGGTGGATCAGCGTGCCGTGGAAAACGACGTTCATGGCGTGCTATCGTGCCCGGCCGGAGGAAAACGGGCAATGGCGTTTCAGGTCGAATGTGTCGTAACAGGCACCGATATTCTCGGCGAATGCCCGCTGTGGTGCGATCGGGAAGAGGTCCTGTGGTGGGTGGACAGCCGCGGGCCTTCGCTCAAGCGCTGGGAGCCGAAAAGCGGCGCTTTGCGGGTCACCGCGTTGGCGTCGGTTGTCGGCAGCGTGGCGTTCCGCGAGCGCGGTGGCATGCTCGCGGCGCTCCAGTCGGGGATTTATTTTCTGAACGCGCAAACCGGAGCGCTTGGGATTGCCGCGCAACCCGAAGCGCACTTGCCTGAGAACCGCTTCAACGACGGGCGCTGCGACCGCGCCGGACGCTTCTGGGCCGGCACCATGAGCGATGCGAAGCGGGAGCCGACGGGGTCGCTGTACCGCTTGTCCCCATCGCTTGAATGCACGCACATCCGCGGCGACGTAATCGTGCCGAACAGCATCACGTGGAGCCCGGACAACCGCACGATGTACTTTGCCGACACCTACCGGCAGGCGATCCGCGCCTGGGATTTCGATCTTGCGGCGGGCGCAGTCTCCAGCGAGCGGGTTTTCTGCGATACCGCCGGACATCCCGGGCGGCCCGACGGGTCCTGCATCGACGCCGACGGGTGTCTCTGGAATGCCGAATACGGCGGCTGGCGGCTTGTGCGCTACACGCCTGCGGGAAAAATCGACCGTGTCATCGACATGCCGGTCGCCAATCCGACCTGCTGCTGCTTTGGCGGCGCGGATTTCGGCACGCTGTATGTGACTTCGGCAACCCAGCGGCTCACGCCGGCAGACCTCGCGAAACAGCCGCTGGCGGGGAGTGTGTTCGCCGTGAGGCCGGGAGTGCGCGGCCTGCCCGAGGCCAGGTTCGCGGGCTGAACGTTGGAAAAGCGGCTGAAAATAATCAGGGACAGACCACGTTTTACCGGCTCTACAATCTTAAACTTACGATCTCGTAGACTGGCGACTGTAGCCGATTACACGGAAGTTTGTTTGCCTAATCGGGATATTATCCGCCACACCCAGCCGCGATGTCATTCGGACGGAGGGCGCCCCGGCTGACCACGATGCGCGCGTCGACCGAGGGCAATCCCGATCTCCTGCTGGAAACCTCCGCTCCCGAGCGCAAATCCGCCGTTTGTGGCTGCGCGGATCTCATCGGCCAGCGTGCCGTCCAGTTGCTCTGCTAAAAGCCCCCGATATGAGGCGCGCCGTAATCCGCCTCTTTCGCCCAGGCGCGTGTACTCGACGTGCGGAGTGACCAGGCTGCTTTGGCTGCCTTCTGCGTTGGCACGATAACTCGACCATGGGTAGTCGCGCGGATGCACAACCATGCCAGCACGCACCGGGTTCAGCTCGATGTAGCGGTAACACGCGAGAACGTAATTCTCGGATTGCGCGAGGCACGACCGAAAGCGCCCTTCCCACAGCGTTCCCGTGCGGCGCCGAACGCGGTTCACATACTGAACGTAATGCTGCCCGAGGTGTTTCATGAGCAACCCGCACGCGTCGGCCGCACTTGGAGTGACCAGAAGATGCACGTGATTCGTCATCAAACACCATGCATGCACCGCGCACTCGAAACGCGCAGCCAGCTTCTCCAGGTGGAAGAGATAGCACGCGTAATCCTCTTCGGCGAAAAAGCAGGCAGTCCGGTTATTGCCGCGCTGGACAATATGAACGGGAACGTCGGCAAGCATCAGGCGGGCGCGGCGAGGCATGCCTCGCTCAACGCAGATCAGGCAGGGCGCGTTGACGCGCCGGAAAACGTGGTCTGTCCCTGATTAGCCGAGGGTTGGCATGTGGAAGCCGGGGGCGGGGGTGTCCTGGTGCGGCCAGCGCGTCGTGACGACCTTGGTGCGCGTGTAGAACTTGATGCCCTCGGCGCCGTGCACGTGCAGGTCGCCGAACAATGAATTCTTCCAGCCGCCGAACGAATAGAACGCGACCGGCACGGGAATCGGCACGTTGACGCCGACCATGCCGACCTGGATCTCGTTCTCGAACCGCCGCGCCGCGCCACCGGACCCGGTGAAGATCGCCGTGCCGTTGGCATAGGGATTCGAATTCACCAGCGCAATGGCTTCCTCGAGCGTCTGCACGCGCAGCACGATCAGCACCGGCCCGAAGATCTCGTCCTTGTAGATGCTCATGCCGGGCTTCACATCGTCGAACAGTGTGGTGCCGAGGAAGAAACCGTTCTCGTGGCCTTTGACCACGTGGCCGCGCCCGTCGGAGACAAGTTTCGCGCCCTCTTTCACGCCTGCATCGACATAGCCTTTGACCTTGTCGCGGTGCACGCCCGACACGAGCGGCCCCATATCGGCACCTTCCATGGTGCCCGGACCGATCTTGATCGCCGCGGCTTTCTTCTTCAGCAGCGCGACGATCGGATCCGCGGCGGCGCCGACCGCGACCACGGCTGAAATCGCCATGCAGCGCTCGCCCGCCGAACCGTACGCTGCGCCGATCAGCGCATCGGCAGTGAACTCCATGTCGGCGTCGGGAAGCACCACGGCATGGTTTTTCGCTCCGCCGAGCGCCTGCACGCGCTTGCCGTGACGGGCGCAGGTCTCGTAGATGTACCTGGCGATCGGCGTCGAGCCGACAAACGACACCGCGCTGATGCCCGGATGCGCGAGGATCGCGTCGACCGCGGCCTTGTCGCCGTGCACGACGTTGAGC
The DNA here is from genome assembly GCA_031380765.1 of Pseudomonadota bacterium. Classification (GTDB taxonomy): domain Bacteria; phylum Pseudomonadota; class Gammaproteobacteria; order Burkholderiales; family SG8-39; genus SZAS-79. The sequence goes on from JANMXB010000567.1 coordinate 6,917, forward strand.
ACGCCATCGGGCAGGCCGGCCTGCTTGAAGAGTTCGGCCATCTTCACCGAGGCCGACGGCACTTTTTCGGAGGGCTTCAGGATGAAGGTATTCCCGCAGGCGATCGCCACGGGAAACATCCACAGCGGCACCATCACCGGGAAGTTGAATGGCGTGATGCCCGCGCATACGCCCACCGGCTGGCGCAACGTGTGGCAGTCGACGCCCGTGCCGACGTTCTCGGAAAACTCCCCCTTGAGCAGATGTGGAATGCCGCAGGCGAATTCGATCACTTCAATCCCCCGCTGCACCGAACCCATCGCATCGGGCAGCGTCTTGCCATGCTCGGCGGTGACAAGCTCGGCGAGCTCCTTCTGGTGCTCCTGCATGAGCTGGAGGAATTTCAGCATCACGCGCGCACGCCGCAGCGGCGGCGCGTCGCGCCACCCGGGCAGCGCCGCGGCGGCGGCCCGGACCGCGGCGTCGACCGTGGCCGCGTCGGCATACGGAACCTGTTTGGCCGCGACACCCAGGGCGGGATTGAACACCTCGCCCATGCGTCCTGACGGAACGACGGCCCTGCCGTTGATCCACATCGGGACGGTGGCGAGCTTGAGATCGGCGGGCTTGTTCATGGGCAAATCCTCCACCGAGGTACGCGGCGACGCGGGAATCCGCGGCGGCAGCGCCGAAATCGGGATAGAGCTGGATTTTACCCTTCTCCACGAACACAAAGCGCTCACAGACCTCCTTCAGGATCTCGACGTGAAATGCGGCGGCATTGATCGCTCCCCAGACAATGCACTGCCCGCACAGTTGGCGGACAATGCAAAGGATCAAGGATTGGGAGGTACCTGTGGGAACAAGGACGATCAGGAAAAACCGGCTTCACATCCGCTGCGACGCTCACGAGCGTCAACTTCTCGATAGGGCGGCTACCTACGCTCGAGTCAGCATCTCCGAGTTCGTCCTCTCGCATGCGCTCGCTTCGGCCAAGCAGGTCGTGCGGGCGCATGAATCGATCAACCTGAACCCGAAGGATTTCCTGGCATTTCTGGCAGAGCTCGATCGGCCCGCCAAACCCAATGCAGCGCTGAAGCGCGCGCTCAAGTGCCAGTCCGCGAACGCAGGTCGGTGACTTGGTTACCGACGTCTGCTGCAAAGTAGTCGGAAAAGGCACCTCCGGCAATCGAATTGCTGCCAATTTTCTTCGTGGGTCGGCTCTGCGCACGGCTTCCAGGGTGAAATACTGCCACGGGCATATCTGATCACGAAGAGCTGATCGGACCTCAATCGACAGTATCAAGAAGTTCCGATTGGCCACGAGTTGGCAATCGCGAAACCAACAGCCCTATTCGACATGCAGGCTTTGTTTCAATGCCAGGTCAATCCAGCCTCCTGCTGTCGCCGGTAAAAGCGCTGCCCAACTGGAACCTCCCGGCTGCAGCACAATAGGAGAATGTCCTCTCGCATTTTCCCCGCGCCACTCGTCCCCGCGACTCTCGCCTTCACACCGGAGGGCACGCCCTATTCCGCGGTATTCGACGATGTCTATCACTCGAATGAAGGCGGTCTCGCACAGGCGCGCCATGTATTCCTCGGCGGCAACGGCCTGCCGCAGCGCTGGCGCGGGCACGCGCGCTTCACCATCCTGGAAACAGGCTTCGGGCTCGGGGTGAATTTCCTTGCCACCTGGAGGGCATGGAAGGCCGACCCGCACAGGCCCGCAAAACTTCACTACGTCGCGATCGAGAAGCATCCCTTCCGTGCAATGGACCTGGCGCAGGTGCACGCCCGCCTCGGCGGCTTCGATGCAGAATCGGGCGAGCTCCTGCATGCCTGGCCGATGCTGGTTGCGGGAATGCACCGCGTCGAACTCGACGGCGGAAGGGTCGTGCTCACGCTCGCTTTCGCCGACATCGCCGATGCGATGCCGGAGCTGCGGATGGCGGCGGACGCGTTCTACCTCGATGGCTTTGCGCCGGCGAGGAATCCGGAAATGTGGTCGGCCCGGACATTGAAATCGCTGCGAAAGCTCGCCGCGGAAGGCGCGACTTTCTCAACCTATACCGCCGCATCGTCCGTGCGCGACGCGCTTCGCGCAGCGGGGTTTGCCGTGGAGAAACGCCCAGGGTTCGCTAGAAAGCGGGAGATGCTCTGTGGCCGGTTCGAGCGCGACGGCAAGCGCTTCGTGACGCCCGATCGAAGGGCGATCGTCATCGGTGCCGGTCTTGCCGGCAGCGCCGTCTGCGAACGCCTCGCCGCGCGCAATTGGGACGTCGTCCTCGTCGAACGCCGTCCCGGGCCGGCGCAGGAAGCCTCCGGCAATCATGCAGGCGCGTTCCATCCGCTCGTGACGCGCGACGACAGCTTCATGGCGCGGCTCAGCCGCGCAAGCTTCCTGCATGCTCTGCGCCATTGGCGGTCGCTCGCCAACCTCGAGTGGTCGCAATGCGGTGTGCTGCAGATGCCGCGCAGCGACGAAGAGGAGGCCGCGCAGCGCACCGCGATGGCGGGCCTCGCCTTCCCGCCCGAATATGCGAGTTACGTCGCGCGCGAGGAAGCTTCGCGGGAAAGCGGCACGGAACTGGCCGCGGGCGGCCTGTGGTTCCCCCGCGGCGGCTGGGTGCGCCCGGCAAGCCTGGTCCGCGCACTGTTGGACAAATCCAACGCAAAGTCCTGCTTCGGCGCTGAAGTAGCGCGGCTGGAGCAAAGCGACGCCGGCTGGATCGCCCGCGACAGCTCCGGCAGTGCCATCGCGCAAGCCCCCGTTGTCGTGCTGGCCAATGCACACGACGCGCTGCGGCTTGCTCCCCTTGCAAGCGTCGACTTGCGCCGGGTGCGCGGCCAGGTTTCCTACCTGCCCGCGGCACTATTGCCTGCGATCGGATCGGTGCTGCTTCGCGGCGGCATGGTGATCCCGCCGGTCGAGGGCATCGCAGTGGCGGGAGCGAGCTACGACATCGGCGACAACGATTGCGAACCGCGCGCCGACAGCCATGCGGGAAATCTCGATCGCCTCGCGCGCATCCTCCCCGGAGCGCAAACACCTTTCGATCCCCGCGTACTCCAGGGTCGCGTGGGCTTTCGCGCAGTCACGCCCGATCGCCTGCCGATGGCCGGCCCCCTCCCCGGCATGGAGGGGATGCATGGCGCGTACGCCTATGCCTCGCGCGGCATCCTGTGGTGCGCCCTCATGTCCGAGCTGCTGGCGAGCAGGCTCGAAGGGGAGCCATTGCCCATCGAGCTCAGCCTCGCGGACGCAGTCGATCCCGGCAGATACGCGCGCAGGGCTATGCGGCGCGCAGGATTGCCGGACTCGCGTCCCTGACGTGTTTGAGGCCGCACAACGCCATCGTGACGTCGAGTTCCTTGCGGATGATCTCGAGCGCAAGGGTGACGCCCGGCTCGCCCAGTGCACCGAGCCCGTAGAGGAAGGATTTCCCGATCAGGGTGCCGCGCGCGCCGAGCGCGACCGCCTTGAGCACGTCCTGGCCCGAGCGGATGCCCCCGTCGAACCAGACTTCGGCGCGGTCGCCCACTGCCTGCACCACCTCGGGCAATGCGCGGATCGAAGAGACGGTGCCGTCGAGCTGGCGCCCGCCGTGGTTCGACACGACCAGGGCGTCGACACCGCACCCGGCTGCGATTTTGGCGTCCTCCGCGTCGAGGATCCCCTTGAGGATCAACTTGCCGCCCCATTGGGCCTTGACCCATTCGACGTCGGCCCACGAAAGCGTCGGATCGAACTGGCCGGCGATCCACTGGGAAAGAGTGGTGAGCGTGTCGGCGTTTTTGATGCGGCCTTCGAGGTTGCCGAAGGACTTGCGCCGGCCGGTCATGACATTCAGCGCCCAGCCGGGCTTGGTCATCACGTCCAGCAGCGTTGCGAGGGTGAGCCGCGGCGGCACCGCCAGGCCGTTCTTGAGGTCCTGGTGGCGCTGCCCCTGAATCTGCAGGTCGAGCGTGAGCATGAGCGCGGAACATTTCGCCGCTTTTGCGCGCGCGATGAGAGAAGCGGCAAACCCCCGGTCGCGCATCACGTAAAGCTGGAACCAGAAAGGTTTGGTCACCGCGCTGGCCACATCCTCGATCGAGCAGATGGACATGGTCGACAGCGTGAATGGGATGCCGAACCGCTCCGCCGCGCGAGCACCGAGCATCTCGCCATCGGCCCAGTTGAGTCCGGTCAGGCCCGTGGGGGCGATCGCGACCGGCATGGAAACGTCCTGGCCGGCCATCTTCGACGAAGTTGAGCGATTATCGACATTAATCGCTACACGTTGGCGGAACTTAAGCGCATCGAGGTCCGCAGTATTGGCGCGCAGGGTCGCTTCATCGTAGGAGCCCCGATCGACATAGTCGAAGATGGCTTTGGCGACTCTTTTTTTCGCCATGCGCCGCAAATCGGCGATGTTAGTGACCACTTGCATCCGGTTTCTCTCCCAACGAAATCAGCGGCTTGAAGTGGCGCCATGGTAGCACGCAACGCCTGCAGAAGATTTCACATCGTGGGATAAGCTGGGCTACAATCCTCGCCTCGACAAATTGATGCTATGCAGCAAACCATGGCCGCAGCGAAAGAAGAGCAAAAAAACCCGATCCAGGTCATCGAGCGGATGATGAAGCTGCTCGACGTGCTGGCCGAGCATCCCGAGCCCCTGGGCCTCAAGCAGATCGCCCAGATCACCAAGCTTCATCCGTCGACCGCGCACCGCATCCTCGCGGCGATGTCGGCCGACCGCCTGGTCGACCGGATCGAGCCCGGCAGCTACCGTCTTGGCATGCGCCTGCTCGAGTTGGGCACCCTGGTGCGCTCACGCATCAGCGTGCGCGAACTCGCCGTGCCGATCATGCGCGAGCTCCATGCCCAGACCGGCGAAACGGTGAACCTGTCGGTGCGCCAGGACGACGAGATTGTCTATGTCGAGCGGACGAGCAGCGGACGTTCGGCGATGCGCATCGTCCATGTCATCGGCGCGCGCGCGCCGCTGCATGTGACCGCGGCCGGCAAGCTGTTCCTGCTCGAGGACGGTTTTGCGCGCCTGCGCGAGTATGCCAAGCGCACGGGTCTGGCTCCCCACAGCAAGAACTCGCTCACCAGCCTCACCGTCCTCGAACGCGACCTGGAGCGGGCGCAGCGGCAGGGCTTCGCGACGGATAACGAGGAGGTGGAGATCGGCGTGCGCTGCGTGGCGGCCCCGATCCGCGACGACGACGGCGGCATGATCGCGGCACTGTCGCTTTCGACGCCGGCCGACCGCATGAAGCCGCAGTGGGGCGCGCTGGTCAAGGATACGGCGGAGAAGATCTGCCGCGCGCTGGGGCATGGGCCCGCACGCTGAGTGAGGCACGCCACCCTCTACGCGGCGATCAGGCCGTGCAGGCTGAAGAGGCGCTCCTTGTCCATCCAGACTCTTTCACTGCGGAAGCCCGCCTGGACGGCCAGCGCCTGGAACTCCCCGACCGCGTACTTGCACGAATTCTCGGTGTGGATCGATTCGCCCGCCGCAAACCGGAAGCGATGGCTGCCTACATTCACCGCCTGGGGCTCCAGGCTCGCCAGGTGCATTTCGATCCGCCCCATGGGCGCGTTGTAGAACGCGTAATGGACGAAATTGGCAGGCGCGAAATCCGCACCGAGTTCGGCGTTGATCCTCGAGAGCAGGTTAAGGTTGAACCGCGCCGTGACGCCTTGGGAGTCGTTATACGCGGCGTGCAGCACGTTGGGATCTTTTTTGAGGTCGACCCCGACCAGCATCGCCCCGCCCGGACCGACCTGGCCCCGCGTCATGTGCAGGAAGGCGAGCGCCTCTTCGCGGGTCAGGTTGCCTATCGTCGAGCCGGGAAAATAAACCACCTTGCGGCCCGATCCGCCAAACGCGGGGATCGCCAGGGGCCGGCCGAAATCGCCCGTCACGGCGCGGATGATCAGCCATGGGAATTCGACGGCGAGCTGCAGGGCGGCGCCGCGCAGCGCCGAGGCCGAAATGTCGATTGGAACATAGGCGGCGGGCTTCAGCCGGGAGATGAGGATGCGCGTCTTGGTGCTCGCGCCGCTGCCGTATTCGATCAGCTCGCATCCTGCGCCCGCGAACCGGGCGATGTCCTCGATGTGCTCGAGCGTGAGCGCGATTTCGGCGCGCGTCGGGTAGTACTCGGGCAGGGAGCAAATGTGCTCGAAGAGCGCACTGCCCCGCGCGTCGTAGAAATACTTGGGCGGCAGCGTCTTCTGCGCAAGCGCAAGGCCCGCGACGACGTCTTCGAGGAAATTATCCGGCGGAACCACTGTGCCGTGGAAGGTGACGCCGCCTTTGCCGGTCATGGGCCCCGCCTCCCCTGGCGACGCGCCGGGTGCTATCCCTGGTGGCGCGGGGCCGCGTTCGTCTCAAGCCACTTTTTGATGCGCTGCGCGTCGCCGATGCGCGAATTCTTGCCCCACGAGTCGAGCAGGATGACGACGAGGTCCTTGCTCGCCAGGCGCACGCGCATGACCAGGCAGCGGCCCGCTTCGTTGATGAAGCCGGTCTTCGACAATCCGATGTCCCACGTGTGGCCCCGCACCAGGCCGTTGGTGTTCTGATACTGCAGCGACTGCCCGAGCACGCTGACCTCCGCCCGGTCCCGCGTCGAATACTGCCGGATGACCGGGTACCCGTGCGCCGCCTGCACCAGCCGGGCGAGATCGGGCGCAGTCGAGACGTTGGCCGAGGTAAGGCCGGTCGAATCGGCGAAATGGGAATTCTGCATGCCGATCGCGCGGGCTTTTTCGTTCATCGCGGTCACGAACACCTCGGTCCCGCCCGGAAACGTTCGCGCAAGCGCCGCCGCCGCGCGGTTTTCCGAAGACATGAGGGCCAGCAGCAGCAGGTCGTTGCGCGAAAGCGTCGCGCCGGGGCGCAGGCGCGAGTGCGTGCCTTTCAGCTGGTCCATGTCCTCCGAGCTGATCACGACGCGGTCCTCGAGCTCGAGGCCGCGGTCGAGCACGACCATCGCGGTCATGAGCTTGGTGATGGATGCGATCGGCAGGACCGCTGCGGCATTCTTGGAGAGGATGGTTTCGCCGCTCGCCGCGTCCTGCACCAGCACGCTCGAGGAGCGCAGGAAAACCTTTTCAGGATGCGCGGCCTGAATCCGGTCGAAGGCGTCCGCCCTGGTTTTCTTTTTCGGCCCGGCGCCCTGCGCAAACCCTACAGAAAGCGCGAGGACGGCAAGCAACGCGAACAGGGCTACGATCTTTTCGAGCGTGTGGAGCTGTCGCGGTTGCGCTTGCATCAAGGAGCCCTGTGCGGAATTTTGCGGAGTGTAGACAGCGAAAGATGGAAAAGCAAGCAAAAATAAGGCTCTGGCGGCCTTTTGTTCGAACGCGCATGAAGTAATGCTCACTTTTCAGCCGGTGGCGGACTCCTCCTCCTGCTGCTGCAACGCCCACATCTGCGCGTACTGGCCGCCGGAATCGAGCAACACCCGGTGCGTCCCGCGCTCGACGATGCGCCCTTCGTCCATGACGAGGATCTGGTCGGCATCCATGATGGTCGACAAGCGATGCGCAATCACCAGCGTGGTGCGCCCTTGCGCGATGCGCGTCAGCTCGGCCTGGATATAGCGCTCGGTCTCCGAGTCCAGCGCCGAGGTGGCCTCGTCGAAGATGAGGACGCGCGGATTCTTCAGGATTGCGCGCGCGATGGCCACGCGCTGCTTCTCGCCTCCGGAAAGCTTCAGCCCCCGCTCGCCGACCGGCGACTCGTATTTCGCCGGCAGGGTCTCGATGAATTCGTGGATATGCGCCGCGCGGGCCGCCTCAATCACTTCCTCTTCTCCCGCGGAGGTGCGCCCGTAGTGGATGTTGTAGCGGATCGAGTCGTTGAAGAGCACCGTGTCCTGCGGCACGATGCCGATCGCCGCCCGCAGGCTCTGCTGGGTCACTTCGCGGAGATCGATCCCGCTTACGGCGATCGATCCGTCGTTCACGTCGTAAAAGCGGTACAGCAGCCGCGCAAGGGTCGACTTGCCCGAGCCGGAATGGCCGACCACCGCCACGCGCGAGCCGGCGGGAATGGTGAACGAGACGTCGAACAGGATCTGCCGGTTCGGCTGGTAGCTGAAATTCACGCTGCGGAATTCGACCGTCGCGGGGATTTGGGGCAGGTCGGGCGCGCCGGGCTTGTCCTTCACTTCGAGGTTTTGCGAAATCAGATGGAACATGCGGTCCATGTCGGCCAGCGACTGCTTGATCA
>JANMXB010000594.1:0-7422 GCA_031380765.1 Pseudomonadota bacterium
CTTGCGCTGTTCACCGTCGGTAATGACCGGGGAGCCCGTCGCTTCGAAACGCGCGACCGTGTCACGCACTGCCTCTTCGTATGCGGGCAGGAGGGTCGGATCGTAGCCATCGCCGCACCGCGCGACGGCTTCGATCAACTCGGGAGGCCTCGGAATGCTGCCGATGGGCTCAGTGGGTATCGCCATAGGTGCTCGCTAAGTGATTTGAACGTATGTCGGCGGGCCTCCAAGCGTGAGATTAACCTACGGTCCCCGAGGGGCAATTTGCATGAGGCTGAAAATAGTGTAGGCGGATTCCTACAATACTCCCGAATTTCGTGACCCTACCCCTTGGCAGGCGCTCCGCCCTGCTCCAGCTTGCGATTGCGCAGATAGATCCACTCGCCCACGGCGGCGGTGACAAGGAGGAGCGCGTTGGTTACCACGAACACCCAGTTATGCAGGAGCCAGCTGTAGACGAGAAACGCCGTCGAGGCCGTCAACTGCCCGACGAAAAGCCAGCGCGACACGCCCTGCGCGCGCCCGTCGCGCCATTGCGTGTAGACCTGCCGCCCGAGCGTCAGCAGCAGCACCACTGCGCCGCCCCAACCGATCAGCTCAACCCACATTGCCCGAACCCGCCAGCAAGCGTGTGAGCGTATAGATGATCAGCCCGGCCGCTCCCCCTACCAGCGTGCCGTTGATCCGGATGTACTGAAGATCCGGTCCGATGTTTCGTTCGAGCTCGCGGACCAGCGTGGCATCGTCCCATTCGTTGATCTGGCGCTCGATGAAGCGGCCAGCGCTCACCCGGTACTCTTCGACGATCCGCGGCGCGAGGGTGACGATCTGTTCGTTGATCCACGCGCTGATTCCAGCGTCGGCCGCGATGCGCTCGCCCACGGCCGATGCAAAGGCCGCGATCCGGCGCCGTACGGCCGAGTCCGCCCGGGCCAGATCCGCGTCCAGCCAGGCACGCAACTCCGTCCACATTCCGCCAAGATAAAGCGCGAGGGCCGGATTGCGGAGCAGCTCGTCCCGCAATTGCCCGACGCGCGCACGCGTGGCGGGATCGGTCCTGAGGTTGCCGATCAACGTCCGGGTAAACGCATCAAACCGGTGCCGCAGCGCGTGGTCCGGGTCGTCGAGCACCTCTCCCAGCCTGAGCATCGCGACCTCGAGAAGGCGCGTGGCGGCCTTCTCGTCCAGGTGCACGATCTGGTTGATCCATTTCATCATTGGCATCTGCGCGGCGATCTCCTTGCGCAGGAACTGCCGGGTTTCTTCGCGGCCAAGCAGATCGCGCAGGAAGGCGAGCGCCTGGTCGAGCAGGACATGGTGGCGCCGGTCCTCGGTGAGCACTTCGACAACGCCCGCGATGAGCGTGGACGCGTCGAGCCCGGACAGGCGCGAGACAAGCGTGCGCTGGAGGAAATTGCGCACCCGGCCGTCATCAAGTGCGCCTACGCCGTACGCAAGCGCGCTTGCGGCGTACCGCGCGACGGCTTCGGTGTTTTCATCCCGGCGCAGCCACCCCGCAAGCTGTCGCGCCGGGTCGAACTCGCGAATCTTCCCCACCAGCGCGGGGGTGGACAGGAACTGCTCCTGGATGAATTCGCCGAGGCCCTGCGCGATGCGCGCCTTGTTCTTCGGCAGGATCGCCGTGTGCGGCAAGGGAATGTTGAGCGGATGCCGGAACAAGGCCACCACGGCGAACCAGTCGGCCAGCGCGCCGATCATTGCCGCCTCGCAGGTTGCGGCGAGATAGCCGAGGAGCGGATACCGCGGGGTGAAAAGCGTGGCCACGACATAAAGCACCCCCGCCGCCGCCAGCAGCCCGGTTGCAGCACGCTTGGCCAGGGTGAGCTTCGCGTCCTTCAGCCTGGCGGATTCGCCTGCGGTGGAGGGCGTGCTCATATCAGACCGAGATCGACCAGTTCGCGCTTCAGGTAAGCGTAATACACCGGCGCGGCAATGGCGCCCGCCAATCCGAACGCCGCCTCCATCACCAGCATGGCGAGGAGCAATTCCCAGGCGCGCGCTTGGATGCGCGTGCCTATGATGCGCGCGTTGAGAAAATATTCGAGCTTGTGCACGCTGACCAGGAACGCAAAGGAAGCCAGGGCAAGCTGCGGCGAGTGCGCGAGGCTGACGACCACGATGATGCTGTTGGAGATCACGTTACCCACCACCGGCAGCAGGCCGGCCACGAAAGTCACAGCCACGAGGGTGCCTGTCAGGGGCAGCTTGATTCCGAAAGCAGGCAGCAGCACGACAAGGTAGATCGCCGTGAGCACGGTGTTGACCGCGGCGATGCGCACCTGCGCGAACACCACGCGCCTGAACGCGTCGCCCAGGCGAAACGCGCGCGCCTCGAGCGCGAGCCCGAGCGGCCCGCGCGAAGGAGAGGGAGCGGCCTCGCGCAGGGACACCATCGCGCCGATGATCATCCCCATTACGACGTGGAAGGAAACGCGGCCCGCCGTCGTGCCCCATAACCGCAACTCGGAGGAATGCGCGCGCAGCCACTGGGCGAGTGTCTGGCGCAGTTCCTCCGCATCCGCCGGCAGCCGTTCCACCGCCCAGTTCGGCAGGGACGCGCGCGCTCCGTCGAGGATGTCGGCCATTTTTTGCAGAAGCGCCGCGAGGCTGCCGGCCTCGCTCCTGAAATAGGCGACCGCACCGACGATCGCAACCACGAGAATGCCCACGACAAGGGTGGCGAGCACGACGACGGCGGCCAGGCGGGAGCGCTCGCTGAACAGCCGCCGCTGCAGCAGCGGCGCGAGGACGTGCACCAGCTCGTAAACCAGCAGGCCGGCGAAGAGGGCTGACAACAGGCGCAGCTCGAGGACCGCAATGAGCGCCACCGCGGCGACCAACCACGAAACCTGATCGGCTCGAGCGGTGCTGAGAATCGGGGGAGCCATCGGCGAATCCAAAAAAAAGGCCCCCGGAAATGAGCAGTAACCGGGGGCCCTACACTCACCAGATTTCAGGGGAGGAGGGAGAACTGGCAAGTGCGAGCCCATTGTCTGCCCCGCGCGTGCGCGGCTCAGTGCGCTCTCTCACACAAAAGCATCGCGCCGGGGCCCTGTGCGCCAGCGTACGGAATGGCTCGCGCGATGAGAGTCCGGACGGGAACCTACATTTTCTACGACGACGAGATCGGGCATAAATTCTCCGACGCCTTGCTCGAGCAGCAGGCGCGAGGCGTGCAGGTCAACGTGATTTACGACAGCGTTGGGGCGCTCAAGACCCCGAAGTCGTTTTTCGAGCGTAGGCGTTTTTCCGGCAAACGATCGGGTGGCTTTCCGACTTGTTAATGGCCGCGGAGTTCAGATAATTGCAATACCTGTTTGGTGCGGGCCGGCTTGTGCAGCCTGTGCGGCCCGCTTCAGGTGAAGCGCCTTCCACTCACAACCTGGATATTGGATACCATCATGAAAATTCTGATTGTGCCGGTCGCGCTCATAGGGGCCCTTGCCCTGAGCGCATGCGAAAGAACGGTGGTCACGCCGCCCAATGCGGCTGTCATTACCCCGCCCGCTGTGATTGCTACGACCCCCGTTCCGGGCCCCTCTGGCCCCCCGGGACCGCAAGGCCCGAGCGGTGCGCCAGGCAAGCCCGGGGACACCGTGGTAAATGTCGTGCCGGTCCCTTCCGAGCCTGCCAAAAACTAGGGGCCTCGCCTGAGGCGCGTCTCGCTGCACGCATGAAAGGGGCCCCGCGGTGCGCTTTGCGCCGCGGGGCTTTTTCATTTACAGGTGCGCCTCCTGGTGATCGAGGGCTTCCTCGAACTGGTGCAGGACTGCGTCGCTGATCTGGTTTTCCTGCCAGATCTTTATCAGCGCCTCGCGCTCGGCCATCAGCGCCGCATGCCTTAGGCGCTGGGCGAGGCCGGCGTCCTGCTCCGTCATTGGCGCATCCGGATCCGAATTGGCAACTTTCTCGGCGAATTCGGCGCTGATCCGACCGGCGAGGTCCGGAGGCGCCTTCTCTCGCTGGGCCAATTCGTCGATTGCCGCGATCGCGGCCTTGCTCATCGCGTCCCGGGCGTTCGCCTGTTCCTCGTGCAGGCTCCAGTCCGTGCCGACGTGCAGCCGCCGGATCAGCCTGGGCAGCGACAGCCCCTGGATCACTAGCGTCACGGCAATCACCACGAACGTGAAAAAAATGATCGAGTCCCGGTAAGGAAAGGGCTTGCCGTCGCCGAGGGCGACAGGAAGCGCCAGCGCCGCCGCGAGGGATACGATGCCGCGCATGCCGCACCAGCTCATGATGAAATACTCGGCCTCGGGCGGTCCGTCGTTGCGGCGGCCGAAAAGTGCCCTCAGGGCCCCGGGCAGGTAAAGCGCCGGGTAGATCCAGGCGAAACGTACCGCGATGGCTACCGCGCTGAGGAGTGCGCCGGCCGAAAGCAACTGGATGGCGGAATGGCCCTCCATGCGCCCTGCGATCGCGGACAGCTGCATTCCGATCAGCACGAACACCAGCGTGTTCAGCAGGAATACGAGCGTGTTTCCGATCGCGCGCACGACGAGGCGCATTTCGGCCGAGACGACCAGCGGCGAATGGCGCCCGCGCACCAGCCCCGCGGTGACTACGGCAAGCACGCCAGAGGTGTGGAGCGATTCAGCGGCCACATAGGCAACGTAGGGCACCAGCAGCGAAGCGAGCACCTCGATAAAGACGTCGCCCAGGTGGCGGTGGACCGTGATGAACAGCCGTCCGGCGAGCAGCCCGACAATGATCCCGCCCAGCGACACCGCGGCGAATTCGATACTGGCGCTGCGCAGCGAAAATGTGCCCGTCAGGACAGCCGCGACCGCGAACTTGTACAGCACCAGCGCGGACGCGTCGTTCACCAGGCTTTCGCCCTCGAGCACGTTGACCACCCGGCGCGGGATATTGAGCCGCGACAGGATCGCCGTGGCGGCCACCGCATCCGGCGGCGAAACGATTGCTCCGAACACGAGGGCTGCGGCCCAGGGAATATCCGGAATGAGAAGCTTGAGCGCAGCGCCGACCGCGAGCGTGGTGGCGATCACCAGGCCGATGGCGAGCAGGCCGATCGTGCCCGCGTTCGCCTTGAAATCGCGCCATGAGGTGAGCGTCGCGGCCTGATAGAGGATTGGAGGCAGGACGACGGACAGGAGGAGGTCCGGCTCGAGGGGAAACTCCGGCATCGCCGGAAGAAATCCGAGCGCGCCTCCCCCGATGACCAAGGCGATTGCGTAGGGAAAGTTGAGCCGCTGCGCAAGCCACCCCAGGGCGACTGCGCAAAGCAGGACGACAAGCGCGAACTCAAGTGTGCTCATGCAGCGCATCTTTACAAAACGCGGGTCCCGCCGCCAGCAGCCGTGACCGGCGGCGCCTTGTAGGACATGCACCGATGGGAAATGACGCCCTTGGCTGATTACTCCGGCAACGCGGGAAATGCATAGTGATGCCTACAGTCGCTTGTGTAGAAATCCAACCCTCAAAAGGAGAGTCAAAATGAAATCGATGAAATATGTGGGCCGGACACTTGCCATATGCGCCGTGGTGAGCCTGAGCGCGTGTGCGGACATGGGCTTGACCAGGACGCAAAGGGATACTGCGATCGGCGCGGCGGTCGGCGGCGTTGCCGGCTCGGCCCTGGTCGGCGGGCCCGTGGGGACGATCGGCGGCGCGGCTGTCGGCGGCCTGATCGGGCACGAAGTCGGCAAGCGCTAAAGTAGCCAAAGTACAAAGTACGCGGAAGGCGGGGCGCGTTCCGGGAAACCGGGCGCGCTTTTGCTTTTTGCGGCTTCAGCTGCCGAGCAACTCGCCCACGGGCTTGAGCGCTTCGACCCGGTCGCATACGACCCGGGCGATGGCCACCAGCGGCGCGCCTAGCAGAACGCCCGCAACTCCCCACAGCCATCCGAAAAACAACAGCGCGATAAAGAGCACGGCCGCATTTACCCGCGCCACGCGGCTCTGCAGCCACGTCATGAATACCATGCCTATCATGCCGGCCACGAGCAGCGTGACTCCCGCGACAGCCACTGCCTGGAGGATGGAGCCGAACTGGATGAAGCCCGCTACGCCGACGGTGGCCGCTACCGCGACGGGACCGAGATAGGGCACGAAATGCATGACGCCGGCAAACACGCCCCAGACGCCCGCCTGTTCGACGCCCATTGCCTCGAGCGCGAGCCAGGTTCCGAGTCCGACCAGCGCGTTTGAAGCGAGCATCACGAGCAGGTAGTGCTGCACTTGGGCGTCGACCTCCTCGAGGATACGCAGCACGTCTTTCTTGCGCGACAGGGAGGGGCCGACAAGCTGGACGAGCTTGCGGCGGAAGTGGTCCCCGGAGGCAAGCAGGAAATACGCAAGCAGCAGCACTATGGGCGCCTTGGCGGCGATCGACAGCAGGAGGGCGGACTGCGTGAGCGCGTAGTCGCGCAGCCATGCGCTGGAGTCCGGGGCCGCACTCGGCGGCGGCGCCGGTCGGGTTCCCGGTTTTGCGGCCACATCCGTTGCGGCCCGCTGCAACTCGTCCGCGGCTTCCTGCACGTTCTGCAGCGCCGTCGGCACCGCATTGCGTGCGTTGGTCAATTTCATCCGGAGCTTGCGCGCGGCATCCGGAAGTTTTTCCATCATCACCGTCGCTTCGTCGCTCAGCGAGTACGCCATCCACGAGCCCCCCCCGACAAGAACCGCCATGACTATCGCCGCGGCTACCGCTTGCGGAATATGAAGGCGGTTAAGCCAGTCCACCACCGGGCGCAGGGTGTAGCTTGCAAGAATGCCGATGAGCAGCGGGACAAAGAATGCGCGGGCGAAATACAGGGCCGCGATCACTGCGATCCCGGCAAGCAGGACCAGAGCGAGGGTGGTGCGCGAGTAACGCCGGACCCGGACCTCGGCTTCCGGCGCTTCGGCCGCTGCCACATCGACCGCCGGTGTTGCCGGGGTGTCGGGCGCGGCGGGAAACTCTGCAGCCGCGCGCATCTAGCGCCGGGGCGAGTTTCCGCCGCCGATGAGGATGATCCGCTCGCCCGGGCGCCAGTTGGCGGCATTCGAATCGCTGAACACATGCGTCGAGCGGTCCGCCAGGCGGACCGTGACTTCATGAACGGAGCCGACCTTCCGGGTCGATTCGATGATGCCGCAGTATTTGCACCGGGTCTTGCTGTTCGACTCGCCGGCCTGGTTCGCGGCCGCGGGTTCCTCTGTGTCCTTGGGCTGGTCGGCGCCGCCCGGCAGCCCCTGAGCGGAAGTCTGGAACCATTCGGTCAACGGAGCGGTGGTGACTTCCACCACGGTGAAAACGAGCAGCGCGAAGCCGGCAGCCAGGAGCGTAAAGTGCACTGACTTCGGGACACGCAGGCCAAATCCGGCTCTGTTCATTTCGCTCTCTCCCCCAAACCGCATGCATCATTGTGGCTGGCGCAAGGTACGCAATCTGTGCGC
>JANMXB010000598.1:0-10914 GCA_031380765.1 Pseudomonadota bacterium
GCTGCTGCGATTTGGCGACGGCACAAGCGAGTCGCACGCTCGCGCCCAGGCGGCGCTCGATACCTTGTGGCGCTACTCAGCGGAGTTTTTCGAATCCGATGCGATCGATCGCGCGATGGCCGCGTCGGGGGAGGGTTTCCCCGCGGACAGCGTGCGCGAGAAGTGGCTGGAGGAGGTCCGCACGATGCTCGGCGAGGCGACGCTCGCGCTGCCGGCTTCCGCGAAGTATGTTTCCCACGGCAAGGAGGGACAGCACAGCGAGCATCTCGGCTATCTCCTGGCCGAGATGCAGGTGCTGCAGCGCGCCCACCCGGGCGCCACGTGGTAGGCGCGGCGTTTGGACCGGCATGAGGGACGCCTGGGAAATCCTGCGCGGAATCCCGGACCCAGAAATCCCGGTGATCAGCATCGTCGAGCTGGGCATCGTGCGCGAAGTCACCGTGACCGGCAGCAAGGTCGAGGTTGCGATAACGCCGACCTATTCCGGATGCCCGGCGTTGCACGCGATCGAAGAGGACATCGGTGCACGGCTGCGCGAATCGGGCTATAGCGACGTCAAAATCACCCAGCAGCTCGCGCCGGCCTGGACCACCGACTGGATGGATACCGGCGCGCGCGAGCGGTTGCGCGAATACGGCATTGTGCCGCCGCATCCTGTGCGCGGAATAGACGCTCACCGGATCCACATTTTTTCGCGCGCCATCGCCTGTCCCCGCTGCGGCTCGGAGAACTCGGAGCGGCTGTCCGAATTCGGCTCGACCGCCTGCAAGGCCCTGTACCGCTGCATCGACTGCCGCGAGCCGTTCGACTATTTCAAGCCCCTGTGAGCACGCCGCATTTTCATGCGCTGCGGGTGCGGGAAGTCCGGCGCGAAACCGCCGACTGCGTCTCGCTGGCGCTGGAGGTGCCCGACACGCTCGCCGGGCAGTTCCGCTTCACCCAGGGCCAATACCTCAACGTGCGGCGTGAGATGGCGGGGATCGAAGTGCGCCGCTCGTACTCGATCTGCTCGGGACTCGACGATGGGGAACTGCGCATCGCGGTGAAGGAGGTGCCCGAGGGCCTTTTCTCCGCGTGGGCGAATCGCGCGCTGGCGGCGGGTGGGACGCTCGAAGTGATGCCGCCCGAGGGCCGGTTCTTCGTGCCGCTCGATGCGGGGCACGCAAAGCACTACGTCGCGTTCGCCGCCGGCAGCGGTATCACGCCGGTGCTTTCGCTCGCGCGCACGACCCTCGCGAAGGAGCCCGGCTCCCGCTTCACGCTGGTCTATGGCAACCGGACACTGGGCTCGGTCATCTTCAACGAGGCCCTCGAAGACCTGAAAGACCGCTATCTCGCGCGCTTCGCGCTCTATCACGTGTTCTCGCGCGAGGCGCAGGCGATCGAGCTGTTCAATGGCCGCGTCGACGGCGCGAAAGTGGGGCGGTTCCTCGACACGCTGATCCCGCCGGGCTCGATCGACGAAGCGTTTGTCTGCGGGCCGGCTTCGATGGGCGATGAGGTGAAAGCGGTTCTCGAAGCGCGGGGCGTACCGTCCGCGCATATCCACCTCGAAAGGTTCGGCGCGCCGCCCGGCGGTCCCGTCGCGAAGACCCGGTCTGCTTCAGGAACGCCGGCGGCCCGGCCCGCGAACGTCACAGTCATCGCGGATGGCGTGCGCTATGACCTCGATTTGCCGCAAGACGGCCAGAGCATCCTCGACGCGGCGCTCAAAGCCGGTGCCGACCTGCCGTACGCGTGCAAGGCCGGCGTCTGCTGCACCTGCCGTGCAAAGCTCGTCGAAGGCGAGGTGCGCATGGACGCCAACTACACCCTCGAAGCCGCCGAAATCGCTGCAGGCTTCCGATTGACCTGCCAGTCGCATCCCGTGTCCCCCCGCGTGGTCCTCGACTTCGACCAGCGCTAGCCGGAGTTGACAATAGCTGCTCAGGCAGGCAATTTACTGCCTCGGCAGCTAATGAGAGGATGTAAATGCCGCTCTATCGCGCGCAAACCTACCGAGTCGAGGACAGCGTGGGCTTCATGATCACGCGCCTGCGCGCGTCGCTGTTTGCCGCCGTCGACCGCGAGGTCGCGCCTTGGGGGGTCTCGTCCGCGCAGGCCGCCATCCTCATCTACATCGCGCACGGCCGCGGCAACCGCGCCGCGGACATCGCGCGCGACTACAGCTACGACACCGGCTCGATGACCCGCATGATCGACCGGCTGGTGGACAAAGGGCTGCTGCGCCGCGTGCGCGACGCGGCCGATCGCCGCTCGGTCCGGCTGGAGCTCACCGCCAAGGGCCGCAAGCTCACGGAGCGATTGCCGGCGGTAGCCGCGCGGGCGCTCAACGGATTGTTGCGCGGATTCAACCGCGCCGAACTCGACGAGCTCAAGGGCTACCTCGGCAGGATGCTCGCCAATGCGCAGTGATCGCGCGCTCGGCGCCATGGTGACCTGCGCGCTGCTGGCGGCGTGCGTGTCGCCGGCGGAGCGCGCCGCGCCTGCGGCCCCGGCGATCGAGCCGTCCTCGCTGGAATCGCGGCGGACGCTCGGCGCCGCACCCTCCGGCGAGTGGCCGCGGACGCGCTGGTGGACAGTGTTCGGCGACGCGCAGCTCGACGGGCTTGTCGAGGAAGCTCTTGCAGGCAGCCCCACCTTGCGGGTCGCGCGTGCGCGCGTTGCGCAGGCCGGCGCGCTGGTCGACGCCGCGCTGGCCAATGCTTCGCCGGGCGCCATTGGCGGCCTGGACATCACGCGGCAGCATTTCAGCCAAAGCGGCACCGTTCCGCCGCCGGTTGCGGGCACCACGCGCACCACGGCGCGGCTCGCGGTCGATCTTGGCTATGAGCTCGACTATGCCGGGCGCAACGCCGCGGCCATCGCAGCGGCCCGGGCGGGCGAGTCCGCGGTGGGCGCCGATGCGGAGGCTGCGCGCATTGCGCTATCGTCGGCCGTGGCGCGCGCCTATTTCCAGCTGCAGAGCCTGTTCGCGTTGCGCACGATCGCGGAGCGCGAGCTCGCGCAGGCCGAAAAGCGCGTCGAGCTGACCCGGCAGCGGTTCGGCGCGGGCCTCGATACCGAGGCCGCATTGAGCCGGGCGCAATCGGTGCCGCCGGGCCTTCGCGCGAACAGCGCGCAGCTCGATGCCGCGATAGCCCTCGCCCGCAACCAGCTTGCCGCGCTGGCCGCAAAAGGTCCCGATCGCGGGCTCTCGATCGCTCCCGTTGCAGCACCTGGCGCGGCGCCGGGTGAAGCGTACGCGGCGCTGCCTTCGTTTCCGGGCACCCTGCCGCTCGACCTGCTCGGGAGGCGTCCTGACCTCGCGGCCGCGCGTCTGCGTGCCGAAGCGGCATCGCGCGATATCGAAGTCGCGCGCCTGCGTTTTTTGCCCAACGTCAATTTGCTTGCGTTCGTCGGCGTGGCGTCGCTGGGCCTGGACCGGCTCTTTGCAGCAGGCAGCGAAATCGCCGGCGTCGGTCCGGCCATCCGCCTGCCGGTTTTCTCGGCCGGCAATCTCCAGGCGGCCTTGCGTGGCAGGCAAGCCGATTACGACCTGGCGGTCGAGCGCTACAACGAACTCCTCATCGACGCGGTGCGCGAAGTCGCCGACCAGGTGCAGACCCGCCGCGCGCTGGAGACCGAGCGCAGCGAACGCGAGGGAGAATGGGCCGCAACCGACCGCGGCCACCGCATTGCGCTCGACCGGTATCGCGCGGGCCTGGCCAACTATCTCGACGTGCTCGATGCCCAAGCCCCGCTGTTCGGCTTGCAGCGCGCCGAAACCGACCTGCGCTCGCGCGCGCTGCAAGCCGAGGTCAGCCTGTACCGCGCGCTTGGCGGGGGATACGAAGATGGCGGCTCGCATCCCCGGTAGAGGACGCCGCCGCGGCGTCCTCGTATTCCTCTTCTTCGTGTTTGCCGTGGCGGGGGCGGGATGGGCCGTGTGGTGGCAACTGGCTGGCCGCTGGCACGAGAGCACGGACAACGCTTATGTGGCCGGGCATGTCGTCCAGGTCACGCCGCAAATCGCCGGCACCGTCGTGGCAATCGGCGCGGACGACACCGACCGGGTGCGGGCGGGGCAGGTGCTGGTGCGGCTCGATCCGGCCGATGCGCAGGTCGCGCTGGGGCAGGCCGAAGCGCAGCTTGCGCAGGCCGTGCGCGAAGTCCGCACCTTTTACACCAGGAATGGGTCGCTCGAAGCCTTGCAGGCGCAGCGCGCCAGCGAACTGGCGAAAGCCGAGGAAGACCTTGCGCGGCGCAGGCCGCTGGCCAGCACCGGCGCGGTTTCCAGGGAAGACGTCGAGCACGCGCGCAATGCGGTCGAGGCCGCGCGTGCCGCGCTCTGGGCTGCGCGCGAAGACCTGGTGACGAACCGCGTGCGCACCGAAGGCACGGCGGTGGCCAGGCATCCGGGCGTGGCTGTGGCGGCTGGCCGGGTGCGCGACGCGTTTCTCGCGCTGCAAAGGACCGAGATCGCCGCGCCAGTGGCCGGGTACATCGCGCGGCGCACGGTGCAGGTTGGCCAGCGGGTTGCGCCGGGCGCGCTGATGATGGCCGTTGTGCCGCTGGACAGCGTCTGGGTCGACGCCAACTTTAAAGAGGTTCAACTGCGCGACATGCGCATAGGGCAACCTGTGCGCTTGAGCGCCGACCTGTACGGCACCCGCATCGAGTACCGCGGCAAGGTGGCGGGCCTGGCCGCGGGCACCGGCGGTGCCTTCGCGCTGCTGCCGCCGCAGAATGCGACCGGCAACTGGATCAAGGTCGTGCAGCGATTGCCGGTGCGCATTGCGCTCGACCCGGCCGAACTCGCCGCCCATCCCCTCCTGATCGGGCTTTCGATGCACGCCGAGGTCGAAATCCGGGAGACGGGCGGGACCCAGCTTGCCGCCGCCCCGCGTGCCAATGCAGTCTGGGCGCCGGCTGCGTTTGCCAAGCCTTCGGAGGACGCCGAGGTGCGCGTGCAGGCCATCATTGCGGCCAACCTCGGCCGATCGCGTTGAGCACCGTTGCAGCCGAGGCGCCCGCCAACGGGGCCGAACTCCCGCCCCTCGAGGGTGTCGAGCGCATGATCGGCGCGATCGTGCTCTCGGGCGCAACCTTCATGACGGTGCTCGACGTCACCGTCGCCAACGTTTCGATCCCGACGATTGCCGGCGACCTCGGCGTGAGTCCCACGCAAGGCACCTGGATCATCACTTCTTACGCGGTGGCGAACGCGATCGCGATGCCGCTCACGGGCTGGCTCACCACGCGCTTCGGCCAGGTGCGGCTGATCGTGACTTCGATCCTGCTCTTCACGGTCGCGTCCTGGCTGTGCGCGCTTGCGCCCAACATCGAGGCGCTGATCGCCTGCCGCGTGCTGCAGGGGCTGGTGGCCGGACCCATGGTGCCGCTCTCGCAGGCGCTGCTGCTCACCACGTTCCCGCGCGAACGCGCCGGATTCGCGCTTGCCCTGTGGTCGATGACGGCGCTCGTGGCGCCGATCACCGGGCCGCTGATCGGCGGGTGGATTTCCGAGGAAGCGTCCTGGCCGTGGATTTTCTACATCAACATCCCGGTGGGGCTGCTGGCCGCCGCGGTCACCTGGCAGATTTACAGGACGCGGGAGACGGCGACGCGCAAGGTCCCCGTCGACGTTACGGGCCTGGTGCTGCTGGTGGTGTGGGTGGCCGCGCTGCAGATCATGCTCGACAAGGGCAAGGAGCTCGACTGGTTCAATTCCAGCCAGATCGTGATCCTTGGCTGCGTTGCCGCGGCCGGATTCGTGACTTTCCTCGCGTGGGAGCTGCTCGACAACGATCATCCGATCGTGGACGTGCGCCTCTTCGGCGTGCGGAACTACTGGGCCGCAACAATGACGCTTGCGGTGGGTTACGCGGTTTTTTTTGGCACCTCGGTGATCCTGCCGTTGTGGCTGCAGACCTCCATGGGCTACACGCAGACCTGGGCCGGGCTGATGATGATGCCGTTCGGCATCCTCGCCATGTTCCTCGCGCCGCTCATCGGGCGCGCCATCCAGAAAAACGACGTGCGCCTCATCGCGAGCGGGGGATTCCTGATGTTTGGCGTCGTCTCCTTCATGCGCGCGGGTTTCGCCCTGGATGCCGATGTGTACACCATCGCTTTGCCGACCTTCCTGCAGGGCGCGGCCAACGTCATGTTCTTCCTGCCGCTGACCGCGCTTGCGCTCTCAGGCCTGCCCAAGGAGCGCATCCCGGCCGCGACGGGCCTGAACAATTTCATGCGCTTCACCTTCGGCGCATTTGGCGCGTCGGCCGGCATCACGCTCTGGGACGACCGCACCAGCCTGCATCGCGCGCAGCTGGTCGAGCATGTGACGCCTTATGACCCGCAGGCCGCCGCGGCCCTCGACGCGCTGCAGGCCGCCGGGCTTACGCCGGACCAGGCGCTCGGCCAGCTCGAAAGAGTGATCGACGCCCAGGCGCGCATGATGGGAACCAACGACATCTTCTGGCTCTCGGGAGTGCTGTTCATCGTGCTGGCCGCGATGGTCTGGATCGCGCGGCGTGCCACGATGTTCGGCCGGTAGGCGGGTGCGCCGCACGACAGGTTAAAATAGTGGAAATGTTATTCGTATTGGCCTGCGAGTGGCTCTGCGAGCCAGTCTTTAGAAACGAATGTTTTACTTTCAGCTATTGTGCGGCGGTCAGGGGGCGATGTAGGCATACCCCTGCTGCTGGTACCCGCCGAGCGCAATCCAGCCATTGGGCACCAGTTTCACTTCCTGCATCAGGTCGGCGGGCTTGAGCTTTCGATCGGCGAGCGGGAGGTTGCACTGTTCGAGTCCCTGGACGCCGGGGGCTTTCTTCATTTCCCGCAGCTTCGCGGCGACCTTGAGCGCGTCGGCCCGGTCCGCTTCCTTCACCGCCGAGAGATCGGTCTGCGTGAAGTACGAGGCGTTGCCGCGGAAGGTCATCACGATTTTCGGAGTGATGCCGCTGTCGATCAGCTGCTGTCGAGTGGTGTCCACGTTGTTCAGCTTGTTGAGGAGCACGACGGGACTGGCGTCGGTGAAGTCGAACGCGAGTTTCATCTCCTTCGAATTGCCGGCCATCTCCGTGCCGGTCGTTGCGCAACCCGCGAGGGTCAAGGCCATCGTGGCCAGAAGGATTCGGGTGCTCATGTGGTTCTCCTCTATCAAGGGGCGACGAGGACAGAGTACATTACTTCCGGTTTGAAGGCGCCGATGCAGTCACCACTAGCCGTTTAATAAATCCCCAGCGCCAGGCCCGCCGCCAGCGCCGCGCCGAGCTCCTCGCACTCGTTCAATATCTCCGGCGTGACTTCCTTCAGCGCGAGGATCGGCTCGCGCACCTTCTTCAGCCGCAGGCCGGTCACGATTCTTTCAACCGAAGCGATGGCGCCCGCGCCGTCCTGCCCGGCCGACACCAGCAACGCCCAGGGGCGGCCTTCGATTTTTCCTTCGCACTCGTAGAAGATGCGCTCGAGGAAGTCTTTCATCATGCCGGACATGTAGCCGAAGTTTTCGGGCGTGCCGAGCACGAGCGCATCGGCCTGAAGCACTTCCTGCGGCCCGGCTTCGGAACATCGCATCAAATGGGTTTCCACGCCGGACTCCGCTTGGGCTCCTCGCTGGACCGCCTCGGCCAGCCGCGCCGTCTTGACGCCGCGCGTGTGATAAACAATGAGCAGCTTTTTCATAGGCGCAGCGCGGGATCCTGCCGGTAGAAAAGCACGAACTGGGAGTACAGGTCAGGATACCGCCGGCGCAGCTCGCGCGGCGCCTCGAAGAACGCCTCGCTCGCAACGGCAAAGAATTCGGCGGGATGCTCGGCCGCATAGGGATCGAGCCAGGTGTCCTTTTCGCGCTCGACCGCATCGCAAAACCCTTCGTATGCCTCGGTGAGCGCGGCGCGCCAGCGACCGGCGTCCATGCCGGCGTGCAACGGGGGCATGCCGTCGGGCTCGCCGCTCTTCATGTCGAGCTTGTGGGCGAACTCATGGATCACGACATTGGCGCCGCCGCTCGCAACGCTGCCCGCCTCGTTCACCGCGTCCCACGACAACACGACCGGGCCGCCTTCCCACGATTCGCCCGCGAGCTCGTCCTCCCACTCGTGCAGCACGCCGGTCTCGTCCATTTCCGCGTGCTTCACGCGAAAGTCGCCGGGATAGACGAGGATGCCGACCCAGCCGTCATACCATTCGAGCCCCAGCTCGAGCACCGGCAGGCAGGCCTGCAGCGCGATCGACAGCCGGTCCGCGTCCGAGAGCTCGATCCCGGCCAGCGGCGTGAGTTGTTTTTCCGCGAGGAACAGGACCGCCAGGTTCTTGAGGCGCGCCGCCTCGGCGGCGGTCAACCCGGCCAGGAAGGGCAGCGAGCCCGCGACTCGGTCCCAGAGCGCGTCGTCGACCGCGTGCCTGGCGAGGACGCGCTTTCTTTTCCAGTCGCGCAGCCAGCCCATGGCGGCCTCAGCGCTTGTCTTTCGAGGCGAGCCAGATGCCGGCGAAGATCAGCACCACGCCCACGAGATGATAGAGATGCAGGCGCTCGCCCAGGAACAGGGTGGCCAGCGCCGTGCCGAACACCGGCACCAGGTAAAGGTAGGGGCCGGCGCGAGCGGCGCCGATCTCGGCAATCGCGCGGTTCCACATCAGGTAGCACAGCACGGACGGGAAAATCCCGAGGTACAGGATGCCGAGCACGGCCCCGGTCCCCAGGCGCACGCCGCCGCCGCGGGCCAGTTCGATTGCGTAAAACGGCACCAGTTGAATGACGCCGGCGGCCATGATGGCGAAGAGGAAGGTAAAAGGGTGCAGTCCCCGCGGCTTCCAGCGCAGGCAGACGGTGTAGAGCGCCCATAGCGAGACGTTGGCCAGGAGCCACAGGTCGCCGCGGTTCAGTTCGAGGCCGAGCAATGCATCCAGGTCGAGCTTGCATGCAATCGCGATCACGCCCGCGCAAGAGAGCGCCACCCCGGCGATCGCGGCCGGGCCGATGCGCTCGCGCAGCAGGACGAATGCGAATAACGGGATGAGCGCGGGCGTCACCGACTGGATCAGCAGCGCGTTGGTGGCGGCGGTGTACTGGATGCCGACGTAGCCGATGCCGTTGTAAATACCGGTGCCGCAGAGGCTGAGCACTGCGATCCATTTCCATTGGGCGCGCACTTTTGCCAGGTCGGCGATGAAAGGTTTCCACGCAAACGGAGCGAGCATCAGCGCGGCCGTGAGCCAGCGCCAGAACGAAAGCGCGAACGGGGTCGATTCGGTGTACACCGCGCGCGCGACGACCCAATGTCCGCCCCAAAAGAGGGCGGCAAGCACGAGGAGGAGGCGGGGGGAGACGATGGTCGACAAAATAGAAATGCATTATGCCCTTCGCGATAAAATCGCGGCATGGTTTCCGTCATGCAACTCAACGCCCGCAACGCAGCGCCGGGGCGCGACGCGCTGCTCGACTCGATCGGCCGCGATCTTGCGCTGGCCGACCGCGAGGTGCTTGCGCGCGCGCTCGATTTCGCCGAGCCGCTGTATGCGGGGCAGACCCTGTCGACCGGCGAAAAGGTGTGGCCGCACGCGCTCGGCCTCGCTTCGAGCCTGGCCGCGATCGGCATGGACGCCGCTTCGCGCGCCTCGGGCATCCTGTTCGCGGCGCCGAAGTACGTCGCCAAATCCGACGACCTGCGCGAGCGATTCGGCGCGGAGATCGCCGGCCTTGCCGCGGGCGTGGAAAAGCTCTACCAGCTGCGGGTGTCGACCCGCCCCGCGCGCGCCGGCGGCAAGCCTTCGGACGAAGAGCAGGAAAAGCAGTCCGAGATCCTGCGCAAGATGGTGCTCGCGATGGTCGAGGACGTGCGCGTGGTCCTCGTGCGCCTTGCGAGCCGCACGCAGACGCTGCGTTACTTCGCGAAGAATCCGACGCCCGGTCGCGAGAGCTACGCGCAGGAGTCGCTCGACATCTACGCGCCCCTGGCCAATCGCCTGGGCATGTGGCAGCTCAAGTGGGAGATCGAGGACCTGAGCCTGCGCTTCATCGATGCGCAAGGGTACCGGCGCATCGCGCAAATGCTGGACGAGAAGCGCGCCGAGCGCGAAGGCTTCATCCACACCGTCACCGCCGAGCTGGAAAAAGAGCTCGGCGCCGCCGGCATCCACGCCGAAATGCAGGGCCGGCCCAAGCACATCTTTTCGATCTACAACAAGATGCGCGCGAAGGAGCTCGACTTCTCCGAAGTCTACGACGTGCGCGCGGTACGCGTGATCGTCGACTCGGTGAAGGATTGCTATGCCGTGCTCGGCATCGTGCACAACCTGTGGACGCCGATCCCGCGGGAGTTCGACGATTACATCTCGCGGCCCAAGGCGAATCTGTATCGCAGCCTGCATACGGCGGTGATCGGGCCCGACGGGCGCGCCCTCGAAGTGCAGATCCGCACCCAGGAGATGCACCAGCACGCGGAGTACGGTGTCGCGGCGCATTGGCGCTACAAGGAAGCGGGCAAGAGCGCGGGCGCCGGGTCACAAGCGCGGGAGGCGTTCGACGAAAAAATCGCCTGGCTGCGCCAATTGCTCGCGTGGCGCGACGAGGTCGCGGATTCGGCCGAGTGGGTGGAGCGATTCAAGCATGCGGCGCTGGACGACACCGTCTACGTGATGACGCCGCAGGGCAAGGTGGTGGACCTGCCGGCGGGCTCCACGCCGGTGGATTTCGCCTATGCGCTGCACACCGACCTTGGGCACCGCTGCCGCGGCGCGAAGGTCGACGGGCACATGGTGACGCTGGACAAGCCGCTGGCGAACGGCCAGCGCGTCGAGATCGTCTCGACCAAGGTCGGCGGCCCGTCGCGCGACTGGCTCAACGCCGAACTGGGCTACATCAAGAGCCACCGCGCGCGACAGAAAGTGCGCCAGTGGTTCAACAACCAGGCGCTCGCCGAC
>JANMXB010000646.1:0-2939 GCA_031380765.1 Pseudomonadota bacterium
CCGGCAAGGACATCGCCAATCCGATTGCGGCAATCCTGTCCGCGGCGATGCTGCTGCGTCATTCCTTCGGGCGCAAGGACGATGCGGCCCGCATCGAGCGCGCCGTGCGCAAGGTGCTGGCCGACGGTTATCGCACCGCCGACATCCTGCAGCCCGGCACCAGGCAAGTCGGCACCGCCGCGATGGGCGAAGCAGTGCTGGCCGCTCTCAAATAGGCGCACAATCCACCAAAGGGGACAACCACATGAAACGCGAAAATACTACCTACGATCGCAGGACGTTCATGAAGAGCGGCGCCGCACTCGTGGCGGGCACAGCCGCGGGATGCGCGACCTCACCCGCGAGGACCGAAGCCTTGAAAACCAATGCCGACGCGGTGCTGCGCTCCGCAATCGCCGCGGGCGACGTGCCCGGCGTCGCCGCGGCAGTCACCACCGCCGACGGCACCATTTACGAATCGGCTTATGGCGTGCGCATCCAGGGACAACCCACGCCGATGAGCGCGGACACGGTCATGTGGATCGCGTCGATGACCAAGCCCGTGGTCGGCGCCTGCGCCATGCAGCTGGTCGAGCAGGGCAAGCTGAGCCTCGACGAGCCCGCCGGCAAGGTCATCCCCCACCTGGGCCAGGTCCAGGTGCTCACGGGCTGGGATGCCGCCGGCAAGCCGCTCACACGGCCGCCGAAGACCCCAATCACGCTGCGGCGCCTCCTCACCCACACTTCGGGCTACGTCTACGACATCTGGGATCCGGAGATGGCGCGCTATCACAAGACCATGGACATCCCGCGCGCGGGCTCGGGCAAGAATCTCGCGCTCACTATTCCTCTCGCGTTCGATCCCGGCCAGAAGTGGGAATACGGCATCGGCATCGACTGGGCCGGCAAGATGATCGAAGCCGTCAGCGCAATGCGCCTGGGCCAATACGTGCAGAAGAACATCGCCGATCCGCTCGGGATGGGCAGCACCGCGTTCAGGATCACGCCGGACATGCGCACCAGGATCGCGAAAGTGCATGCGCGCCAGCCCGACGGCAGCCTCACGGTCACCGCCACCGAAGTGCCGCAGGATCCCGAGTTCGAGCCCGGCGGCGGCGGGCTGTACTCCACAGTCAGCGACTATCAACGCTTCATGCGCATGATCATGAACGGCGGCAGAGGTAACGGGAATCAGGTCTTGCGCCCCGAGACGGTGGGGATGATGTCGAAAAACGCAATGGGCAGCCTGCGAGTGGAGATGCTCAGGACGCAGAATCCCGCGCTTTCTGCGGACGCCGAGTTCTTCACCGGCACGCCTAAGAGCTGGGGCCTGACTTTCATGATCAACGAGGCGCCCGCGCCCACCGGCCGCTCGGCGGGCAGCCTCGCCTGGGCGGGTCTCGCCAATACCTACTTCTGGATCGATCCGAAGAAGAACATCGGCGGCATCCTCATGATGCAGACGCTGCCTTTCGTGGAGCCGAAGTCGATCGCGCTATTCACCGCCTACGAGAAAAGCGTGTACGCGTCGATGGGGTGACACGGCAGGGAGTTGACCGGCGGCGGTGCTTTCCTGCACCATGGGCCGCAAACAGCGGAAATGCCTATGAAAAAGGCCGCCGTGGCCGATGGCCGCGAGCGCCGCGTCCGCCATCCACCAAAGGAGAACTCATGCGACATTTCACCAAGGCCGCCGCGGCGTCGATCACTGCCGCGCTGACTGCCGCTGCATTCGTCCCGGCGATCGCCCAGGCCCAGGCCCAGGCCATCAAGGTCGGGATCGTCACCTTCCTTTCGGGGCCGGCGGCCGCGCCGTTCGGCGTCCCGGCCAAGAACGCGGCCGAACTGATGGTCGAAGCGCTGAACGCCGGCAAGGTGCCCGCGCCATACGCGACAAAAGGATTCGGCGGGGAGGCCCTCGAGGCGGTCATCATCGACGAGGCCGGCACGACCACGACGCAAGTCACCGAGTTCCGCAACCTCGTCCAGCGCAGCAATGTCGACGTGGTGATCGGCTATGTGTCCAGCGGCAACTGCCTCGCCGTCGCGCCCGTGGCCGAGGAACTCAAGAAGCTCACCAACTTCTTCGACTGCGGCACGCCGCGCATCTTCGAGGACAACGCCTACAGGTACGTGTTCCGGACCTCGCCCACCGCGACCATGGACAACGTCGGCGCGGCGTTCTACATCAAGGACATCAAGCCCGGCCTCAAATCGATCGCCGGTATCAACCAGAACTACGCATGGGGCCAGGACTCGTGGGCCGACTTCGAGGCCTCGATCAAGCAGCTTTTTCCCAACGTGGCGGTCAAGACCTCGCAGATGCCCAAGCTCTTCGCGGGCCAGTTCAACACCGAGATCTCGACGCTGCTGGGCGACAAGCCCGACGTGATCCACTCGAGCTTCTTCGACGGCGACCTCGAGGCGCTGCTGCTGCAGGGCGCGCCGAGGAATCTCTTCAAAGGCAGCATGGGCGTGCTGACCACCGGCGAGACCGCAATGCACAAGCTGCCGGCGCAGATTCCCGACGGCACGCTGCTCGGCGCGCGCGGCCCGTTCGGCCCCTATGCGCCGAAGAGCGCCCTGAACACCTGGTTCCTCAAGGAGTACGACGCCAGGCACAAGACCCCGCCGAACTACGCCTCCTACCAGATGGCGCAGGCGATCATGGGCGTGAAAGTCGCGTGGGAAAAGGCGCAGGCGGCCAACGGCGGCAAGCGCCCGAGCAACAACCAGGTCGCGGCCGCGTTCGAAGGCATCACGTTCGAAGGCCCCGGCGGCCCGGTCAAAATGGCGAACGGCAAGGGCCACCAGGCGATCATGGAGACCGCCTACGGCACGACGAAGCTGGTCAACGGCAAGATCACGTTGACCAACGTCAAGCGTTACGCGGCCGAAAAGGTCAACCCGCCGGACGGCGTCAAGAGCGCCGACTGGATCAAGGGCGGCTTCAAGTAACA
>JANMXB010000659.1:0-3389 GCA_031380765.1 Pseudomonadota bacterium
ACCTTGTCCACTACTACGGCGTGGATCCTGCTCCTTTTGAGAATCTCAATGCTGACCGCGCCCGGGTCCGTCATCAACTGGGACTGCCCGGGGACGCGCTGATCCTGCTTTTTGCCGGGCGCCTGGTCGAGGAGAAGAACCCGGTGTTCGTCGTGGATCTGCTTGCCGAATTGCTTCGGCTCGAGCCGCGGGCAATCGCGGTTTTTGCGGGGACCGGCGCGCTGCAATCCACCGTTGCGGCACGGGCGCGGGAATGCGGCGTGGAGTATGCGGTTCGGCTGCTTGGGTGGCGAAACGATGTGCCCCGGGTCATGACGTGCTGCGACTGGTTCGTGCTGCCGCACCCGGAGCAGCCGATGGAAGGATTCGGGATCGCTGTCGTCGAAGCTCAGCTCGCGGGAATGCGGATGCTCCTTTCGATCGGGATTGCGGATGATCCACTGTTGCCCGGAGCACAGTTTCGCCGCCTCGCGCTCTCTTCTGGCGCCTCCGCATGGGCCGCCGCCGCGGTGGATCTGCTGAAAAATCCACCGCCATCGCGCGAGTCCGCGCTCGCCTCGTTGCACCAGTCGCCCATGGACATGGACCGGGCGCTCGACGGACTGCTGGGGCTGCACGCGTGACCGGCGAGAGCCCGATGAAGGTCCTGCAGGTCATCGACACGCTCGGGATGGGCGGCGCTGAGACCTGGCTGATGGACATGCTGCGCTTGTGGTCGCGCAGCGGGGATGTCCAGATGGATTTCCTCATTACGAGCGGCAATCGCGGAATCTTTGACGACGAGGCAAGAGAGCTGGGCGCGCAGATTCACTATGCGCGTTTCGGCCGCCCGCACCTCCTGAGTTTTGTCCCCGAGTATCGCCGCATCCTCGCACGCGGGTACCGGGCGATCCACGATCACCAGGCCTACGTGAGCGGGTGGCATTTCCTGCTCGGGGCCGGTCTCCTGCCATCGGTACGCGTCGCGCACGTGCACAACCCGGAATATCAGATCCTCAACAATTATGGCGTGACGCCCAGCCGCCGCCTCGCCGCGTGGCTCGGCAAGGACTTCGTGGGCCGTTTCGCCACGCACATCGCCGGCACGTCCCGCGAAGCGATCGAAGCCTATGGGTTCAATGCTCCGGCTTTCAGACATATTCCAACCGGCGTGCTTCATTGCGGCATCAAAACCGGCCGCTTTATTGGCGACGAGAAGGCGGCGAAGGCGGCGGTGTGCGACGAATTCGGCTGGCCGCGCGACGCCAGGATCATCGTCAACGTCGGGCGGATCGACCAGTCTGCGGACTTCGGACATCCGCAGAGCCACAAGAACACGGGATTCGCCGTCGCGGTCGCCATCGAATACGCGCGCACGGATCTGCGCGCACGAATGATTTTTGCCGGTGAGCCCAGCCCGGCCGTTGCGGTGCTCGAGGCGCGCATCGCCGAAGCCGGGCTGAGCGGACGCATAGTGTTTGTCGGCATCCGTCACGACGTGTCGCGGCTAATCCTCGGCAGCGATGTGATGCTTTTTCCATCCCACGGCGAAGGCCTGGGCATGGTCGCGGTCGAAGCGCAGGCCGCCGGGCTCCCGGTGATCGCGTCCACCAATGTGCCGGAAGAATGCGTCGTCATTCCCGGCATGGTGACGTTTCTCGAAGTGACAGGCGATCCGGTCCCATGGGCCGCCGAAGCGGCGCGTGTAGCAGAGCGGGGACGCAAGGACAACGCCTCCTGCAATGCGGCCGTGAGGGATTCGCCGTTCTCGATAGAATATTCCGCGCGCGCGTTAAGGGAACTGTATTTCCAGCCCAACCCGCCGGAATCGTTTGTCAGGGGAGGTACTGCGCCGCATGGGCGCAAAGACTGATCTCCTGGTCGTCATTGCGCATCCGGACGACGAAATCTTTGCATCCGGAACGATCTGCCTGTGCGCCGAGAAGGGACTCGGGATCACCGTGGTTTGCGCTACCCATGGAGAAGGCGGATCCAGCGCAGGGCACGGCGATATCAGGCGCGCCGAACTGGAGCGGTCCGCTTCGGCGTTAGGGGCGAAAGAGGTGTTGTTCCTGGGACAGGCAGATGCTGCCGCGCCCGCCAGCCCGGGCCTCGAGGCTTGGGACCTGCCGTATGTGATTCGCACCCTCGCGAGCATCCTGCGGGAAAGCAATCCCGGACTGGTCCTCACGCATGGGCCGCTTGGCGGCTACGGGCACCCGGCGCACCGGCTGATTCACGCTTCTGCCATGTCGGCCGCGCGCGACGCATCCTATGCGGGTTCGATCTTCTCGTTCTGCGGGCAGGTAAAGGGCGCTTTTTTCTCGTGGCATTTCGACCAGCCCAGCGACGTGACGATCGATGCGCGGGGCTTTCTTCGTCAGCGCGTTGCAAGCCTCAACTGCCACCATAGCCAGGTCGATTTCTTCCTGCAGCCGTACTATCCACGCACCTTGCGCAAGTGCCTGTCCGCGCTCTTCGGTTTGGGGTTTGGCTTCACTGAAGCGGGGCGCAAGCGCATTCCCATCGCAACGGCCGAACGGTTTTTCGAGCGTTTCCCCCGCGAAGGCCTCGTGCTCCACAAGGCGCCGGATGGCGGCGGGCATTTCTTCTCCGAGCACTTTGCGAATGACCACCGCGTTCGGTTTGATCGCTAAAGTGCTTGCTCGCCAGGTGCCCCCAAGGGCGCTGTTGTTCGGATTGCTGAATAAGCTGAACTTCCTCGCGCGAACCGGGAACCGCAGGTTCGAGTTCGAGCGCCTTTATCTCGAGAACCCCGATCCGTGGGAGTTTCACTCCAGCCCGTACGAGCGCCGCAAATACGAGCGCACCCTCGCTTGCGCGTTGCAGTGGCGGAAGGCCTCCATGAACGCGCTCGAACTGGGGTGCAGCGTCGGCGCGTTTTCACAGATGCTTGCGCGTCATTTCGATGCGGTCACGGCGCTGGATGTTTCGCAAGAGGCGCTTGCCGCCGCGAAACGGCGGAATGGCGTGGAATCAAACGTGCGTTTCGTCCGCGGCGATTTGCGCTCGCTGGACCTCGGAACGCGGTACGACCTCATCGTATGCGCGGAAGTCCTCTATTACCTGAGGCGGTCCGACTTGGAAATTGTGTGCCTGCAGCTCGAGCGCCACCTGGCGGCCGGCGGAATCGTACTGATGGTCGCCGGTGTCCCGGCGGGCAAGCCGGACGATTTCTATTTCGACGCCTGGGAGGACATTCTCGCCGCGCGCTTCAAGCGTATTTTCAGGGAAACCGTCGCGGACCCCGCACGCCCGTATGAAATCGTCGTGTTCTCCCGGCTTGACTGAGCCGGCCCGCCGGCCTGTTCGCAGGGGCGCGCAGCCCCGCCGTCCCGGTCCTCGAGCAGCGAATTTCAGCGGCGGGGGTCTCCGACCGGATAAAATTC
>JANMXB010000732.1:0-6796 GCA_031380765.1 Pseudomonadota bacterium
GTTCTGGAAGCAGTTGCCGAAGAAGATCTCGCCGAAGGAGGGCGCGATCACGCATCGGATACCCATCCCCGCGATCGCCCAGACCGCCATCTCGCGCGAGCTGCCGCAGCCGAAGTTGATGTTCCCCACCAGGATCTGCGCTTTGCGGAACGGTTCGTGATTGAGCGGGAACCCGGGGTTGTCCGTGCCGTCGGGAAGGAAGCGCGCCATCTCGAACGCATATTTTCCCAACGCCTCCTTCTCGACCTTGGCGCATCGCTCGACGCGGATGATGAGGTCGGTGTCGACATTGGCCCGTGGGTAGTAGCAGGCGGTCGCGGTAAGCGTGGTGAATTTTTCCATGGTCATCTCATCATCTGGCGAACGTCGGCGATCTCACCCGCGATCGCGGCGGCGGCGGCCATCGCGGGGCTTGCGAGGTGCGTGCGCACTTCAGGCCCCTGGCGGCCGACGAAATTGCGGTTGGAGGTGGACACGCAGCGCGCCTTGGGCGCGGCCCATTCCTCGTTCACGCCGACGCACATCGAGCAGCCCGGTTCCCGCCACTGGAAGCCTGCGGCGAGGAAGACCTCGTGCAATCCCTCGGCTTCGGCTTCGCGCTTGACGGCCACCGAACCGGGCACCACCCACGCCTCGACGTGCTTTGCCACCTTGCGGCCGCGCGCGATGTCAGCGGCGATGCGCAGGTCCGACACGCGCGAGTTGGTGCAGGAGCCGATGAACACGCGATCGACCTTCGTGCCGGCGATCTTGTCTCCGGCCGCAAGGCCCATGTAGGCGAGCGCCTCGGATTTCGAGACGTGACCGGGCTGCGGGATGCGGCCATCCACGCCGATCACGTCTTCGGGGCTGGTACCCCAGGTGATTTGCGGCGGCAGGCCGGAAACCTCGAGCGATACCTCCGCATCGAATTTTGCGTCCGTATCCGTCACGAGAGACTTCCAGTGCGCGACGGCGGCATCGAACTGCGCGCCCGGGGGCGAGAAGCGGCGCCCTTTGACGTAGGCGTAGGTTTTTTCGTCGGGACGGACCATGCCGATCTTCGCGCCCAGCTCGATCGACAGGTTGCACAGGGTCATGCGCGCTTCGAGCTCCAGGTCCCGCACCGCGCTGCCCGCATACTCGATCGCATGGCCCGCACCGCCGGCCGCCCCGATTTTCCCGATCAGAGCCAGGATCAGGTCTTTCGAGTAGACGCCGCGCGGGAGCGCGCCTTCGAAGGTCGCGCGCATCGTCTTGGGCTTTCTCTGCACGATGGTCTGCGTGGCAAGGATATGGACCACCTCGCTGATGCCGATGCCGAACGCAAGGGACCCGAGCGCGCCGTTGGTGCAGGTATGGCTGTCGCCGCACACCACGGTTGTTCCCGGCAGCGTAAGGCCGAGCTCCGGGCCGATCACATGCAGGATGCCCTGGCCCTCCTCGCCGATGTCGAATAACCGGATGCCGGCTTTCTTTGTCTCGATCCGCAGCGTGTCCATGACCTTGATCGACCACGGGAA
Organism: Pseudomonadota bacterium; assembly: GCA_031380765.1. Taxonomy (GTDB): domain Bacteria; phylum Pseudomonadota; class Gammaproteobacteria; order Burkholderiales; family SG8-39; genus SZAS-79. Next base: position 1,503 of record JANMXB010000732.1, read on the forward strand.
CGCGCCGCCTGTGCGTCCCGGCGCCGAGGAGATCACGTGGTCGGGCGCGGCAAAGGTGAGGTCCGGATTGCGCACGGCGAGCCCGCGCTCGTGCAAGGTCGGGAAGCCGCGGCTGACGCAAAGCTCATGCAGGTAGTGGCGGTCGACGTGCAGGAGGTTCGCTCCGCCGCCGAGATCGGCCACGACGTGCTCGTCCCAGATCTTCTCGAACAGGGTTTGTCCCACTGTCAGGTCTCCGCGTATTTTTTCTCGAACGCCCACACGTCGGGAAATCCGGCGAGATCGTGCATCCGGTGCATGTCCCACGCCGGCACCGGGCTGCCTTCGGTGCTGCCGCGGGCAAGCACGTGCGCATAGGCGGCTTCGAGCGCCGCGCAGGCGGCGGCCATGCCCGCGCTTGGGTAGATCGCAATCGAAAATCCGTGCTCGATGAGCTTTTCGCGCGAGACGACCGGAGAACGGCCCGTCGGCACCATGTTGGCCAGCAGCCACGCCTTGCCGCCGAGTTCCGCGCCGACCTTACGGAATTCGTCCTCCGACTCCGGCGATTCGACGAAGACGATATCGGCACCGGCGGCAGCGAAGGCCTTGCCGCGCGCGATGGCCTCGTCGATGCCGTGAGCCGTGCGGGCATCCGTGCGCGCGATGATGAGGAAATCCTTGCTGCGCCTGGAATCGAGCGCCACCTCGATGCGCTTGAGCATGTCCTTGAGCGGCACCACCCGCCGGTTGGGCGTATGGCCGCATTTCTTCGGCATCTCCTGGTCTTCGATCTGGATTGCCTGCACCCCGGCGGCTTCGTAGCCGCGCACGGTTTCGCGGATGTTGATGAGTCCGCCGAAGCCGGTGTCCGCATCCGCGATCAGCGGTTTCGAGGTCCCGCCCGCAATCGTGCGCGCCCGCTCGACCATGTCGCGGTAGGTCACCAGGCCCGCGTCGGCCAGGCCCAGGTGCGAGACCGACACGCCGTAGCCGGTCATATAGAGCGCCTTGAAATCCATGCGGTCGGCGATCCGCGCCGAGAACATCTCGTACACCCCGGGGGCGACGATGAAATCCTTCGCTTCGAGGAGGCCGCGCAGGCTCTTCATGGCTTATTCGATCCGGATGTTGGCTTGCTTGACGACCGGGCCCCAGCGCGCGAGGTCGGCGCGGATCTGCGCCGCGTACTCCTCGGGCTTGTTGCCGACCGGCTCGATGCCGAGCACCGAGTAGCGCTCGCGCACCTCCGGCATCTGCAGCACGGCCGCGGTTTCGTTGTACAGGCGGTCGATGACCGGGCGCGGCGTGCCCGCGGGGGCGAGCAACCCGACCCACGAATCGACCACGAAGCCGGGCAACCCGCTTTCGATGAAGGTCGGCACGTCCGGTGCGCCGGCCGCGCGCGTCGCGCTGGAAAGGCCAAGGCCCTTCAGCCGCCCCGTCTTCATGAACTGCTGCGAGCCGGCCACCGCGGTGCAGGCGAGCGGGATCTGCCCGCCGACCGCGTCCGCAATCGCCTGGCCGCCGCCTTTGTAGGGAATGTGGATGAGGTTGGTGCCGGTGCGCTGGCTCAGCATCTCGCAGACGAGGTGAGCGCTGCTGCCGGTCCCGGCCGAGCCGTACGAAAACGAGCCGGGCTTCGCCTTGGCCAGCGCGATCAGCTCGCGCAGATCCTTCGCCGGCACCGAGGGGTGGGCCACGACGATGACGCCGGCGTCGCCGAGCTTGGTGACCGGCGCGAAATCGCGCAGCACGTCGAATCCGGTCTTGGCGTAGATATGCGGATTGACGACGATGGTGCCGTCATAGCCGAGCAGCAGCGTGTAGCCATCCCGCGCGCTCTTGGCGACCAATTCGGCGCCGATGTTGCCTGCCGCGCCGGGTCTATTCTCGACCACCACCGGCTGGCCGAGTCGTGCTCCGAGCTTGTCGGCGACAGTGCGCGCGCTGTTGTCGGCAATGCCGCCCGGGGAGAACGGCACGATGATGCGAATTGGCTTGGCAGGCCAGGCCTGCGCCAGCGCGGCAGGCTGGCAGCATGCCGCAAGGGCCAAGCCGATTGCAATGCGCAATCCACTGGAGGGCTTCATGGTTGGTCTCCTCGGTGATCTCGAGGCATTGTACCGGCCGCGAGGCGGCAACTACTGCCTGCTGATTCAGCGTGGATAGGAGCCGTTGTTGCAGTCGAGAGTGGTGCCGTTTACGTACTCCGGCGACGCGGTTCCCAGCCATAGGATCGCGGCCGCTACCTCGTCGGGACGCGCCGCCCGGCCGGAGTAAACGCTCCGGGTCACCATGTCCTTGCGCGACTGCGGAAGCTGCTCGTACATGTCGGTATGCGTCGGCCCCGGCGCCACCGCATTGACCAGCACGCCGTGCTGCCCAAGCTGCGTGGCCCAGCTCTTGGTGAGGTTGAGGATTCCCGCCTTGGTGATGCCGTACCAGAGGTCGGGGTGGCCGGTGAAAGCGGCGACCGACCCCACGTTCACGATGCGACCGCCTTTTCTTGCGACCATCGCAGGCGAAACGGCGGCGATCAGCGCCGCGGGGGCTTCCAGGTTTACGGCGAGGATCTCGCGTTTGTGCGCTTCGGGAATCGATTCGTAGGGATCGCAGTAGAGAACGCCCGCGTTGTTGACCAGCGTGTGGATTTCGCCGAGCGATTTCGCGAGCCCCCCGATTCCAGCGATGTCGGTGAGGTCGTACTCGATACGCTCGACCTCGCCTGTCGCATCGAACGGCGCGAACTCCTTGTCCAGCGCGAGCACCCGCCAGCCTGCTCCCACGAAGGCCTTGGCCGTGGCGAGGCCGATGCCGCGCCCGGCTCCGGTGACAAGCGCCGTGCGCATGGGCCGGACTTACAGCCCGGGCATCGAGAAGCCCGCGGCCTTGAGGCCGGTAATCACCTGGGCTTCGTGCTCGGCGATGAGCTCCGTGAGCGGCGGGCGCACGGTCTTCCACTGCGGGTCGTTGCCGAAGTGCGCAATGATGGCCTTGAGCGCCGGAATCATCGGCACTTTCTGCACAATGCCGCGCGTCGCAGTGATGCCGGCCTGCAGCTTGTCTGCATCCGCCGTACGCCAGTTGCGATACACGTTGTCGATCGGTCCGGGATTCACGTTGCCGGTGGCGGTGATGCATCCCTTGCCGCCGTTCCTCATGTTGTCGAGCAGGAACACCTCCGAGCCTGCGAACACGTCGAAATTGTTCTTGGCGAAGGCGTCGAGCATCGCCTTGGTGTTGGCCCAGTCGCCCGACGAATCCTTCACGCCGGCGACGATGCCCGGATACTTCGAGAGCAGGCGCTCGATCAGCGCGAGCGTGATCGGCACGTTCGACACCGGCGGGATGTGATACAGGTACAGGCGCAGCCGCTCGTCGCCGACCCGCTCGATGATCTCCGCGAAATTGCGGTACAGGCCGTCGTCGGACACGCCCTTGTAGTAGAACGGCGGCAGCATCAGGACCCCGCCGCATCCGAGCTTGACTGCCGCCGCGGTCATCTTCACGGAGTCGGTGAGCGCGCACGCACCGGTCCCCGGCATGAGCGCCGCCGCGGGCACGCCGCCCTTGACGAGGGCTTCGAGCAACTCGAGTTTTTCGTCCACCGACATCGAGTTGGCTTCGCTGTTGGTGCCGAACACCGCAAGCCCCGAGCAGCCGTGGTTCATGAGCCATTTGCAGTGGCGCACGAACCGGTCGGTGTCGGGCGACAGGTTCTTGCGAAACGGGGTGACTACGGGCGAGAGGACGCCGGTGATGCGCTGGGGTGCGGGCATGAAGGGACTCGTCGGTTGGTTACTGCGGCTGGATATTGGCTTGCCTGACGATGCGGCGATACACGCCGATCTCGTCGCGCACGAACTTGGCGAATTCGTCGGGCCTCATCGGCACCGGGATGATGCCCAGTTTGGCGAACTGGTCCTTTACGTCGGGAAGCTGAACGATCGATGCGACCTGCGAATTGAGCTTCTGCACGACGGCGACCGGCGTTCCGGCCGGCGCCCACATCCCGAACCACAGCGTCATGTTGTATTCGGGCAATCCCTGCTCGGCGAGCGGCGCGACCCCCGGCAGGACTTCGGCCCGCGTCTTGGTCGAGACGCCGAGCGCCGTCAGTTTCCCCTCCTTGACCAGATTGACCGCGGCATTGATCGGCGCCATGTAGAACGCCGTGCGCCCGGCAAGCGTGTCCTGGATCGCGTCCGGCGAGCCTTTGAACGGGATGTGCAGCATCTTGAGGCCCGCCAGATCGACCACGTACTCGGCGGCCAGGTGGGTCGAGGTGCCTATGCCGGCCGACGCGAACGGAATGTCGCCGGGTTTCGCCTTCGCGGCATCGATGAGCGCCTTGAGATTCCTGTACGGGCCGGCCGGGGAGGTCACCATCACGTACGGCGTCATGCCCAGAATCGCCACGTCGACAAGATCTTTGGTCGGATCGTAAGGTAAACCCTTGTAGATCGCCGGGTTGGCGGAATGCGACGACGACTGCACGAGCAGCGTGTAACCGTCCGGATCGGATTTCACCACCGCCTGCGTACCGATGATCCCACCCGCGCCCGGCCGGTTCTCGATCACCACCGGCTGCCTCCAGGCCTCGCCCATATACCTGCCGATGATGCGTCCGGCGATGTCGGCGCCCGAACCCGGCGTGAGCGGCACGATGAAGCGGATCGATTTGGAGGGGTAGTCCTGCGCCTGCGCGGACGCAGCGAAGGCGCAGGCGGCAAGCACGCCCGCGAGCTTGGCGACAGTCTTCACAGCGTCTTGTCCACGGTATCGATGAAGTCGCGAACCGCGCGATTGAAGGCTTTCGGCTGCTCGATGTTCGAAAGATGTGCCGCCTCGTCGATCACGACCAGCTTCGAGCCGTCGATGAGGCGGTTGAGCACTGTCGCGTGGTCCACCGTGGTCGCCGGGTCCTCTTTGCCGGCGATGATCATCGTCGGCGTCCTGATCTTGAGCAGCATCGTGCTCTGCGCCATGTCGCGTACCGCGCTTGCGCAGCCGGTGTAGCCCTCGAGCCCGGTGCCGGCGATCATCGCCTTGATCTTCTCGATGTCCTGCGGCGCGCGCTCGAGGAACGCCGGGGTGAACCAGCGCTGCAGCGTCGGCTCGACCATCGCCGCTATCCCCTTCTCCCTCGCCATTGCGAGGCGGTCGTCCCACATCTTGCGCGGCGCCATTTCGCTCGCGGTATTGCACAGCACGAGCGAATGCACGCGGTCGCCGTAGCGCGCACCGAGCTGCTGGCCGATCATTCCGCCCATCGACAGGCCGACGAAATGGACTTTCTCGAGGCCCAAGGC
>JANMXB010000003.1:0-4243 GCA_031380765.1 Pseudomonadota bacterium
GCCACGCGAGCATCGCGGCGACGATGACGCTCAATGCCGTCGCCTCCCGCCTGATCGGCTCGAAAACGCACTTCGGTATTCTTCCCCTCGGCACCCTCAACCACTTCGCGCGCGACGTCGGCATCCCGCGCGATCCGGGCGAAGCGCTCGCCGCAATCGCCGCGGGCCATCAAGTGGCGATCGACGTGGGCGAGGTCAACGGACACTATTTCCTCAACAATTCGAGCCTCGGGCTGTACCCGGATATCGTGCGCGATCGCGAGCGCCAGCAGCACCGCCTCGGGCGGGGCAAGTGGGTGGCCTTCGCCTGGGCGGTATGGGGGGCCCTGCGGCGTTTCCCGTTTCTCACCGTCCGGCTCAGCGTCGACGGCAAAGCCGCCGTGCACCAGACGCCGTTCGTGTTTGTCGGCAACAACGCCTACCAGATGCAGGGCTTCCAGATCGGCACCCGCGCCCGCCTCCAGGACGGCGTCCTGAGCATCTACGTGGCGCACAGGCCAAGCCGCCTGGGACTTGCGTTGCTGGGACTGCGGGCGCTCCTCGGGCGCCTGCGGCAGACGAGCGAGTTCCACGCCTTGCTCGCGGCGGAGCTGCGCGTTGAAACGCGCCATCGGCGGCTGCGGGTCGCGACCGATGGCGAGGTGCGCAAGCTCGAACCGCCGTTCCGGTATCGGATCCACGCCGGTGCGCTGCGCGTGATCGTGCCGCGGCCAATTGGAGGCGCCCCGTCATGAAAACGCTGGTTCACCTGTCCGACCTCCACTTCGGCCGCGTCGACGGGACGCTGCTCGACCCCCTGGTGGAGAGCGTGCGCTCGGCTGCGCCGGACGTCGTCGTCGTCTCCGGCGATCTCACGCAGCGCGCGCGCACCGAGCAGTTTCAGGCCGCGGCCGCTTTCCTCGCGCGCTTGCCCTCCCCGCAGGTTGTCGTGCCGGGCAACCATGACGTTCCGCTGTACAACGTGCTGGCGCGGTTCTTGAGCCCGCTCGCCAAATTCCGCCGTCATATCGAGGCCGACCTGAGCCCGTCGTACACGGACGCGGAAATCGCGGTGCTGGGCGTAAACACCGCGCGATCACTCGTGGTCAAGAATGGCCGCATAAACCACGCGCAGGTCGCCGCTCTGCGTGCCAAGTTTCACGATCTTGCCGACGGCGTGGTGAAGGTGGTCGTCACCCATCATCCTTTCGACGTCGGCGAAGGCGCTGCGGAAAAGGAACTGGTGGGCCGTGCGCAGATGGCGATGAGCGCCTTCGCCGAGTGCGGCGTGGATCTGCTCCTCGCGGGTCACTTGCATGTGAGCCACACCGAAGACACCGGCGAGCGCTATGCGCTTTCCGGTTACGAGGCCCTGGTGGTGTCCGCCGGCACGGCCACCTCCACCCGCGGCCGCGGCGAAGCGAACTCCTTCAACGTGCTCAGGCTGTCCAAGCATCGCGTCGAGGTCGAGCGGCGCGAGTGGCAGCCCGGGGCCGGCCGTTTCGTGAGCGCGACCAGCGAAACCTTCGAGCGGCGCGAGCGCGGGTGGGCGCCGGTCGGCTGAAACCTTTACTTTTATTTCATAAAAGCCAATCCACGAGCCAATCTGCAGGGAACGTTGTTGTGCATTCGAACAACATCTTTGGCTAGGCCGTGGGCCTCTTCCTGGTGCGGTGCTTGTCGTACACTACGCCGCTTTCGAACAGCCCCGCGATGTCTTGCTTGCCGTAACCGATCGACTTGAGCACTTCGTCGGAGTGCTGGCCCAGCCACGGGGCGGGCTTGCGGATCGCGGTCAGCTCGCCGGTCGACTTGAGAGGCAGGCCAAGCGTCTTCATCGGCCCGATGATCGGATGGTCGATCTCGACCACCATGTCGCGCGCGCGGACGTGCGGATCGTTCAATGTCTGTTCATAGCGGTACACGGGCCCGCCCGGCACCTGCGCCGCGTCGAGCAATTCCACCCAGTGCGCGGTGGGAAGGGTTGTCAGCACCGCTTCGATCTCCTGCTCGAGGACGTCGATGTTCTGCATGCGCAAGGCCAGGGTCTCGTAGCGCGGATCGGTGAGCCATTCGGGCCTACGGATCACCATCGTGCAGAAATTCTTCCACAGCTTCTCGCTGCTCGCGCCGAGGGTCACGTATCCGTCTTTTGTCCGGTAGGCCTGGTAAGGGGAGGAGCGCCGGTGGCGCGTGCCGATGGCCGTCGGCAGCTCGCCCGAGCCGAAGTACGCGCCGAATTCCCAGATCGACCAGGCGAGGCCCGCTTCGAGGAGCGATGTCTCCAGGTACTGCCCTTTCCCGCTGCGCAGCTTGCCGATATATGCGCCGAGGATGCCGTACAGCGCGGTGACGCCGCTGGCAATGTCGTTCATCGCGATGCCGACCTTGGCCGGGCGGCCGCCGGGATAGCCGGTCATCATCATGATGCCCGACATGCCCTGCGCGATGATGTCGAAGCCGCCCTTTTTCCCGTACGGACCGGTCTGCCCGAAGCCGGACATCGACGCGTAGACCACGCCGGGATTGAAGCGGGCGACCGAATCGTAGTCGATGCCCAGTTTCCCGACCACGCCGGGGCGGAAATTCTCGGTGATGATGGCGGCCTTCGCCGCGAGCCGGTCGAAGATCTCCTTGCCGCGCGGGTCCTTCATGTTCAGGGCCAGGCTCTTCTTGTTGCGGTTGAGCACAGCGAAGCAGTACGACTCGTCGTTGACCTTGGGGTCGAAATTGCGCGAGGTGTCGCCGCCCGGGAAATTCTCGATCTTGACGACTTCCGCGCCCATGTCGCCCAGCACCATGCTGCAGTAGGGGCCCGCCATCACGTTGGTGAGGTCGAGCACGTTAACGCCTTCGAGCGGTAGCGCCATTGGTGTTACTCCTGCCGGATCACGGTAAGTTGCGAGGTGTCGATCACGGCCCATACCGGCGCGCCGGCTTCGAATACGTCCTGCGCGCGAGCGGTCACGCGCAAGGGCTGCGCGGCTCCGGGCAGGCTCACGTGGTAGTCCCAGTATTCGCCCAGATAAGCGCGGCGCTGCACGCTCCCCTGTACTGTGCAGGCGCCAGGCAGCACGCCGGGATCGTCCCTGCGCAGCTGGACACTCTGCGGGCGCAGCGACACCAGCACATCCTCGGGCAGGCTGGCGTCGGAAAAGGCCGACTTCGGGACCGAGAACCCGCCGAACCGCACCGCGTCCCCGACGAGTTTTCCCTCGAGGAAATTGGTGCGCCCGATGAAACCGGCCACGAAGCGCGTCTGCGGACGGGCGTACAGCGCGAAAGGCGCGTCGATCTGCTCGACGCGGCCCTTGTTCATCACCGCAATGCGGTCCGAGGTCACCATCGCTTCGGCCTGGTCGTGGGTCACGTACACCATGGCGATCCTGAACTCGTCGTGCAGGCGGCGGATCTCGAAGCGCATCTCCTCGCGCAGGTTGGCATCCAGGTTCGACAGCGGCTCATCCAGCAACAGCACCGCGGGCTTGACCACAATCGACCGCGCGAGGGCCACGCGCTGCTGCTGCCCGCCGCTCAGCTCCGCCGGATAGCGGTCGCGCAGCGCCCCCATCTGCACCACCTCGAGGATTTCGTCGACGCGGCGGCGGATCTCGTCGTCCTTGAGCTTGCGGATCCGCAGCCCGAAACCCACGTTCTCCGCCACCGTCATGTTCGGCCAGATCGCGTAGCTCTGGAAGATCATCGACATGTGGCGCTTTTCCGGCGGCAAGGTCGACCCCGGCGAGGACACCACCTGCCCGTCGACCTCGATGGTGCCCGAGGTGGGCGCCATGAAGCCGGCGATCATGCGCAGCGTGGTGGTCTTGCCGCAGCCCGAAGGGCCGAGCAGCGAGACCAGCTCGCCTTCCCCGAGCTCCAGGTTGAAGTTCTCCACCGCGGTGAAATCGCCGAACTTGCGGCTTACGTTGCGCAGAACGAGCTTCTTCATGCGGCAGTCCTCCGGAGCATGAAGTCGCGGCCCATCAGGCGAAAGCCGATCAGGATCAGCGCAACGGTGATGAACACCAGCACCAGGCCGATGGCGGCCAGCATCTCGAAATTGCCCTCGTCGCTCTTGTCGAACAGGAGCACCGAGAGCACCTGGGTGTTGATCGAATACAGGAAGATCGCCGAGCTCAGCTCGCGCGTGCCGGGAATGAACACGAGGATGAACGCGCCGGCCAGGCTTCGCTTGAGCAGCGGCGCCACCACCCGGCGGATGGCGGTGAAGCGCGTGCCCCCGAGGATGCGAACGGCATCCTCG
>JANMXB010000044.1:0-2562 GCA_031380765.1 Pseudomonadota bacterium
GCGCCACCGTCGTCGACCCGTCGAGCGACTGCAGGTCGGACTGCTCGAAGTTGGGCCGCGAGATCAGCAGGAAATTCACTATGCCCACGAGCGAAATCGGCTCGAAGCCTTTCATCGCGTCGTACTGCAGGGTCTTGTAGACGTGCGGGTTGATCGAGTGCGTGTCCGCAGTGGCGAACACCAGCGTATAGCCGTCGGGCGCCGCCTTGGCGACGTAGGTCGTGCCGATCGTCCCATTGGCGCCCGGCCGGTTCTCGACCGTGACGGGCTGTCCGAGCCGTTGCGCAAGCCGCTCGGAGACGATACGCGCCACGCTGTCCGTCGGCGACCCCGGGGGCCAGGCCACCACGACCTTGATTGGCTTGTCCGGGTATTGGGCAAGCGCGCCTGTAGCCAGCAATGCGGCTGCCGCCGCAACCAATCGCACCGCCCTCCGCATTGGATTGCTCATAGCAGTTTAGGCGTCCGCCGCCCCCGCAGCGCCCCCGAACAGGGCGGTTGCGGCCAGCACGGCCGTCAAGGCAACACGCGGCAACGTCTTCATTCCCCCACCCCGCGACATAAACCGGTCCGCTCCAGCTTAACCAATGCGTCCAGCCGCGTTTTGTTGTTTTGCGACATCTTTATGCACTTTAGCGAAATGACGCAGGCGCAAGCCCGCGGCAGCGGAGCTGCGGCGCAAACATCAGGCCGCCCGGCGCAGGCTCGACGGCCGGATCTTGAAGTGGCTGGTGAATGCACGGGAAAAGTGCGGGCAGTCGCCGAACCCGCACTCGAATCCGACATCGGTGACCGAGAGATCGGTGTGTTCGATCATCCAGCGGGCGCGGGCAAGCCTCAGCTGGAGACGGTAGTCGCGCGGCGTGATCCCGACGTCGGCGACGAACTTCCTTTCGAGCTGCCGCATGCTGATGCCAAGTGTCGCGGAAATGCCGGTGAGCGAATCGGATTGCGAGAGCTTCTGCTCGATCAGCAGCATCGCCTGGCGCACCACGCTGTCGTGGGCCTGGCGGGTGACCACCGATTCCGGCTGCGGCGTGCTCGCCGGCAGTGGCTGGTCCTCGATCAGGATGCGCAGGCTCTTGTTGGCGAGCGCGCGTCCGTAGTACTTCTCGATCAGGTGCGCGGCAAGGTGGACGACGCTGGTGCCGCCGGCGCAGGTCATGCGATCGCGGTCGACGACGAACATGCGGTTGGTGATCATGCGCTGAGCGGGGAATTCAGCCACGAATTCGTCCCGGTGAAACCAGCTTACGCACGCGACATACCCTTCGAGCAGCCCTGCACGGGCCAGCACGAACGATCCGGTGCACAGTCCTACCAGTGCGACGCCCGCGCGCGCCGCGGACTTCAGGAACGCATACGTGCCCGGCAGCACTTTCTGTCCGCCGTGCATCAGACCGCCAACCACGACGATGCAATCAAATTTCCCGGGGTCCGCCATTTCGGCCCACGGCTGCACCAACGCGCCGCAGCTCGAGGCAATCGGCGTCCCGGAGTTGCCGAGCACGCTCCATTCGATGCCGATCGGGCGGCTGCGGTCGCCATCGTCCGCGGCAAGCCGGAGCGTATCGACAAAGCCCGCGAACGCGGTCAGCGTGAATCGCGGCGCCAGCACGAAGCCGACCCGCAATTTGGCGGTGTGCGGCGCTTCGCTCGCAATGGCGGCGCCCTTGGTACGGCCGTTCCTTCTCATCCGCCGGTAGCATCCGCTTCGGTTGGGGTGTCGTATAGATTAAACATTCTGTCGCTTAAATGAAAGTGCAGGCTGCGCGCAATGAATAGCATCCATGGAGGATCACCCCAGATGCAGCGCTTCTCCCTCCTCAGCCTCCTCCAGAACTCGCTTTCGGGCCACACCGGCTGGAAACCGTTCTGGCGGGATGCCGCACCCAAGCAGAAGTACGACGCGATCATCATCGGCGGCGGCGGCCACGGCCTTGCCACCGCTTACTACCTCGCGAAGAACCACGGCATCACCAATGTCGCAGTGCTGGAAAAAGGCTGGATCGGCGGCGGCAACACCGGCCGCAACACGACGATCATCCGCTCGAACTATCTCTGCAACGAAAGCGGCGCGCTCTACGAGCATGCGCTGAAGCTCTGGGAAGGCCTCAACGACGACCTGAACATCAACCTCATGTTCAGCCAGCGCGGCGTGATCAACCTCGCGCACAACCAGGCCGACGTTCGCGAGAGCATGCGCCGGGTCGAGGCGAATCGGCTGAATGGGATCGATGCGGAGTGGCTCACGCCAGAGCAGGTAAAAGAGTTCTGCCCGATCATCGAGATCGCGAAGACCGCGCGCTACCCGGTGCTCGGCGCCACATTGCAGAGGCGCGCAGGCACCGCGCGGCACGACACCGTGGCGTGGGGCTACGCCCGCGCTGCGGACAGCCTCGGCGAGGACATCATCCAGAACTGCGAAGTCACCGGCATCCTGCGCGAGAACGGCCGCGTCACCGGAGTGCGCACCACGCGCGGCACGATCATGGCCGACAAGGTCGGCGTGGTGGCCGCGGGGCACACGTCCGTGGTCGCGTCGATGGCGGACATCCGCCT
>JANMXB010000052.1:0-1622 GCA_031380765.1 Pseudomonadota bacterium
GAGTTACTCGGACAAGCTCAAGGCGGCGCTCGCACAGAGATTCGGGGGAACGGTCACGCTTCGAGTGGCTGTTGGAGAGGTCGAGGGCAAGTCGATCGCGGCAATCGAGCAGGGCGAGCGCAATTCGCGCCAGGCCAGGGCGGCGGACGCCGTGCGCGGCGACCCGTTTGTGCGCGATCTGGTCGATATCTTCGATGCGACGGTCATCGACGACAGTATTCATGCAACCCCCAAGGGTTCCTAGGAGGCAGTCATGCGAGGCAACATCGGCCAGCTGATGAAGCAGGCGCAGGCAATGCAGGAAAACATGCAGAAGATGCAGGACCAGCTCGCGCAACTCGAGATCGAAGGGCAGTCCGGCGCCGGCATGGTGAAAATACAAATGACCTGCAAGTACGACGTCAAGCGCGTCGCCATCGATCCGTCGCTCGTGGGCGACGACAAGGAAATGCTCGAGGACCTTGTGGCGGCGGCCTTTAATGACGCGGCACGCAGGGTGGAAGCGAAGATCGCCGAGAAGATGAGCAGCGTCACGGCCGGAATGGGGCTGCCGCCCGGCATGAAACTGCCTTTCTGAGCCGGACAATGCCCAAGGAGCCTGTCCCGACCGCGCAGGGACTCGAGCGGCTTGTCGAAGCGTTGCGCGTGCTGCCGGGAGTAGGGCCGAAATCGGCGCAGCGAATGGCGTATCAGCTGTTGCAACGCGACCGGGCCGGGGCCGATCAGCTCGCGGTGTCCCTGCAACATGCCCTGGCGACAGTGCGGCATTGCTCCAAATGCAATAACTTCACCGAGGCCGATCTCTGCTCGCTCTGCGCTTCATCGCGCCGTGACGCCACGCTGCTGTGCGTGGTGGAGACACCCGCCGATCTCGCGATGGTCGAGCAAACCTCGTCGTATTCGGGAATGTATTTCGTCCTCATGGGGCGCCTTTCGCCGCTCGATGGCGTGGGGCCGCGGGACATCGGTCTGGACCGCCTGCTGGCACGCGCTACCGATGGCAGGGTGGAGGAGGTCATCCTCGCCACCAATTTCACCAACGAAGGCGAAGCGACTGCGCATTACATTGCCGAAATGCTGCACAGCCGCGGCGTGCGGGTCAGCCGGATCGCGCGCGGCGTGCCGCTTGGCGGGGAGCTCGAATATGTCGACGCGGGCACGCTGTCGCAGGCGCTGATGGAGCGTCGCGCGCTGTAGAATCGCATAAAACAACGAGGAGACACCATGATTTCGGTCGTACGGTCACTGGTCGCCGCAGCGGCGTTCGCGCTTGCCGCGGGCGCGCAGGCGCAAATTGAAAAGCCCGATGTGCATATCGCGATCGGAGGCAAATCGGCCCTCTACTATCTGCCGCTGACACTTGCCGAGCGGCTCGGGTATTTCAAGGATGAGGGCCTGAATGTCCGGATCAGCGACTTTCCGGGCGGCTCGCGCTCGCTTCAGGCAGTCGTGGGCGGCAGCGCTGATGTGGTGTCCGGTGCCTATGAACACACGATCAACATGCAATCGAGGGGACAGCATTTCGTGTCGTTCGTGCTTTCCGGTGCCGCGCCCCAGATCAGCGTCGCCATCGTTACTGCGCGTGCCGCAAGCTACAAATCGGCGAAGGATCTGAAGGGACT
>JANMXB010000078.1:0-4835 GCA_031380765.1 Pseudomonadota bacterium
CCGTCGATGCGCTCGCCCAGCGCCATCGCCTTCTCGAGGTTGACCTTGCCCGGGGCGCCGAGACCGGCCGTCACGTCTAGCGATTCGCGTGACACATCGACCGTAAACCGGTTGCCCGAAACGCAGGTCGCCGTCATGCACGCGCCATTCACCGCAATCGAATCGCCCACGGCGGTGCCGGAGAGGTCGAGCGTCCCCGCGTCGATGGTCAGGCGCACGCCAGCCTCGAGCGGCTCGACTTTCTCGATGACACCGACAGACTGGACGATCCCCGAAAACATCAGTGCACCTCCTGCAGTCGCGCGAGGATGCGCAGGTCCACGCCCACGCGGTCCGCCGAGCGGAAAGCGAGCGCGACACGCTCATCGAGCGAAGTCATCTGCGCAAGGCTCGCCATGCCCTGCGCCGTGTCGCCAAGGAGCGAGGGCGCAAGATACACCAGGAGCTCGTCCACGCAGCCTTCGCGCAGCAGGGACCCGTTCAGCTTCACGCCCGCCTCGACGTGCAACTCGTTGATGCCGCGCGCGCCAAGGGCCGCGAGCATCGCCGGCAGGTCGACCTTGCCGTGCGGGTTGGCAAGCACAACAACCTCCGCGCCACGGCCCTCGAGCGCCGCCCGCTGCCCGGGCCGGTCCCCGGAACAAAAGACGAGCACGTTTCCGCCCTGGAGGATGCGCGCCGTTGGCGGCGTCTCGAGCCGGCTGTCGACGATGACGCGCAGCGGCTGGCGAGGCGTCTCGACCTCGCGCACGTCCAGGCGCGGATCGTCCGCCGTGACGGTGCCGATGCCGGTCAGCACCGCGCACGCGCGCGCGCGCCAGGCATGCCCATCCTTTCTTGCCTGCGGGCCGCTGATCCACTGCGACTGGCCGTTGGCAAGCGCCGTGCGGCCGTCGAGACTCGCGGCGATCTTCATACGCACCCACGGACGTCCGCGCGCGACGCGCGAGACAAAGCCGATGTTGAGCTCGCGCGCCTCTTCTCCCATGAGCCCGCAGTCGAACCGGATGCCCGCGGCTTCGAGCTTCTTTCCCCCACCCGCACCTTCGGGATCCGGGTCGCGCATCGCCGCGACCACGCGCGCAACGCCGGCTCGGACCAGCGCGTCGGCGCACGGCGGGGTGCGGCCGAACCGGCCGCAGGGCTCGAGCGATACGAAGACGGTTGCGCCGCTCGCGGCGTCTCCCGCCGCTTGCAGGGCATTGGCTTCGGCGTGCGGTTCCCCGGCCTTGCGATGCCAGCCTTCGCCGACCACGCGGCCATCCTTGACGATGACGCATCCCACGCGCGGATTCGGTGTGGTGGTGTACATGCCGAGCGCCGCGAGTTCGAGCGCCCTCGCCATGTGCCTTTTGTCGGCGTCGCTGAACACGACTATTTCCGTCGAGGTTTCTTCACTTCGAGCACGGCCGAGCGGAAATCGTCGGGCGTATCGAAGCTGCGGTACACCGAGGCGAAGCGGATATAGGCCACCTTGTCCAGGCGGGCAAGTTCGCGCATGACGAGCTCCCCGACCTTGGCCGTGGGGAGCTCGCGCTCGCCGGTGGCGCGCAGCTTTTCCTCGATGCGATCGAGGGCCGCGTCGACCTTCTCGGTGGCGACCTGGCGCTTCCTCAGCGCGAGAACATGCTGCCCCCGAGCTTGTCGCGGTCGAAATCGGTGCGGCTGCCGTCTTTCTTCACCAGCCGCGGCATGCGCAGCTCGACTTTCTCGTAAGTGGTGAAGCGCTTGTCGCAGGACGCGCATTTGCGCCTGCGTCGGATCGAATTCGTGTCCGGGTTGGAGCGCGTGTCGAGGACCTGGGTGTCCTCCGACGAGCAGAAGGGGCAGCGCACTTCTCAGCCGTAGACGGGGAAGGCGGCGCACAACTCGCCCACGGCGCCGCGCACGCGCGCGAGGTTCGCCTCGTCGCCGGGCGCCTCGAGCACATCGGCGATCAGGCCGGAGAGGATCCGTGCCTCGTTCGTCCCGAAGCCCCGCGTGGTCATGGCCGGCGTGCCGATGCGCACGCCCGAAGTGACCATGGGCTTTTCCGGGTCGTTGGGAATCGCATTCTTGTTCACCGTGATGTGCGCGCGGCCGAGCGCGGTTTCCGCATCCTTGCCGGTGATTTTCTTGGCGCGCAGGTCGAGCAGCATCAGGTGCGACTCGGTGCGGCCCGAGACGATGCGCACGCCGCGCGCGGTCAGCGCTGAAGCCATTGCGTTGGCGTTGTCGAGCACGCGCTGCTGGTAGTCGCGGAAATCGGGCCGCAGCGCCTCGCCCAGGGCCACCGCCTTGGCGGCAATCACGTGCATCAGCGGTCCGCCCTGCAAGCCGGGAAAGATCGCCGAGTTGACGGCCTTGGCGGTCGCCTCGCTCATGCCGAGGACCATCCCGCCGCGCGGACCGCGCAAGGTCTTGTGCGTGGTGGTGGTGACGTAGTCCGCAATCCCGATCGGCGACGGATACAGGCCCACCGCAACCATGCCCGCGTAATGCGCGATGTCCGCCATCAGCAGCGCACCCACCTTGTCGGCAATGGCGCGGAAACGCTTCCAGTCGATCGCAAGCGAATACGCCGAGGCGCCGGTCACGATCATCTTCGGCTTGGTCTCGAGCGCGGTTTTCTCCGCCGCGTCGTAGTCGATCTCTTCCTTCGCGTTGAGGCCATAGGAAACGAAGTTGTAAAGCTTGCCCGACAGGTTCACCGGCGAGCCGTGCGTGAGGTGCCCGCCGTGCGCGAGCGACATGCCGAGCACCGTGTCGCCGGGCTTGAGGTTGGAGACGTACACCGACTGGTTGGCCTGCGAGCCCGAATGCGGCTGCACGTTGGCCCAGCCGGCGCCGAAGAGTTTCTTCGCGCGCTCGATCGCCAGCGTCTCGGCGATGTCGACGAATTCGCAGCCGCCGTAATAGCGCCTGCCCGGATAGCCTTCGGCGTATTTGTTGGTGAGCTGGCTGCCCTGGGCGAGCAGCACCGCCTTGCTCACGTAGTTCTCGGAGGCGATCAGCTCGACATGAGCCTCCTGGCGCTGGTTTTCGAGGCGGATCGCGTTCCAGAGCTCCGGATCGGTCTGGGCAAGCAGGTTGGCGGCAAACATGGGCGATGAGGTTCCTGAAGGAGCGTGGATTCTATCAGCGGGACACCCGGGAAAACGCTCCCGGTAAGGGCGGACAGAGGGAACTATTAGTTATTGACTATACGAACTGCCGCAAGACTGGCTCTGGGAGCGGCTCTCAGGGTACAGATGTTGAAGATTCAAGCGACAAGCGCGGCGGACGGCGCCGGGAGCCGTGTTTTTCATTTGGATCTCCAATATGATGCTTTCCACACTTGGGGAGGTGGATGCGTGGTGGCGAGGCCGGCAAAGAAAAAAATCGCGCGGCCACGGACACGGCAGAAGGCCGTAGCCCGGAAAACGGCTGTCGGCGGCAAAAAGGCAAACGGCGCCGGGCTCGAAGGCAGGCTGACCGAGGCACTCGAGCGGCAGGCGGCGACGGCGGAGATTCTCAAGGTCATCGCGAGCTCGCCGAACGACGTGCGCCCCGTGTTCGATGCGATCGTGGCAACGGCGAAGCGCCTGTTTGTCGCCCGTGCGTCGGTCGTCACCCGGATGATCGGGGACCGGCTGCAGCTGGCGGCGTTCACGGGCACGAGCGAGGCAGGGCATGAGGCGCTGAGGCGGATTTTTGCCAAGACGCTCCCGCCTTCGAACCCCCACGCCGTAGCGTTGCGCACCGGCAAGCCGACCTGCCACAGCGACATCGAAAACGACCCGGGGATGTCGCCAGAGGAGAAGGAATTGGCCCGCGCGCGGGGCTATCGAAGCCTGATCGTGGTGCCGATGTCGCGGGAAGGGGTCTCGATCGGCACGCTCGGCGTTTCCCGCCCCGAGGCGGGGATGTTCACCGACCACCAGATCAACCTGCTCGAAACCTTCGCCGACCAGGCCGTGATCGCGATCGAGAACGTGCGCCTGTTCAACGAGACCAAGGAAGCGCTCGACCAGCAAAAGGCCTCGGCCGAGATCCTCAGCGCGATCAGCAACTCGGTGGCCGACACCCAGCCGGTGTTCGACAAGATACTGGACAGCATCGAGCAGCTGTTCGGGGACCAGACGCGCATCATCTATCTGGTGGGCGACGACGGGCTGTTGCATGTTGCCGCGAGCGACGGCCCGAACGCCGAAAGCTCGAAAAAGCTGTTTCCCCATCCGCTGAAGGGAACTGCGAGCGAACTCGCGATCCGGGAGCGCCGCCTGGTGACTTACGCCGACGTACTTAACGACCCCGAAGTGCCTCCGGGCCTGCGCAATATCGCCCATGGTATCGGTCAAAGCTACGCAATCGTGGTGGCGCCCATGCTGTGGGAAGACCGCGCCATCGGCTCGATCATCGTCGGCCGCCCCAACATGAAGGCGTTCAATGAAAAGGAATGCGGCCTGCTGCGCACATTTGCCGACCAGGCCGTGATTGCGATTCAGAATGCGCGCCTGTTCAAGCAGGCCCGGGAAGCGCGCGCCGCGGCCGAGGCCGCCAACGAAGCCAAGAGCTCGTTCCTCGCGACCATGAGCCACGAGATCCGCACCCCGATGAACGCGGTGATCGGCATGAGCGGGCTGCTGCTGGACACCCCGCTTAATGACGAGCAGCGCGATTTTGCAAGCACGATCCGCGTCTCGGGCGACGCCCTGCTCACGATCATCAACGCCATCCTCGACTTCTCCAAGATCGAAGCCGGGCGCATGGACATCGAACTGCACCCGTTCGACCTTCGGGAATGCGTGGAATCGGCCCTCGACCTGGTCAGTGCGGGCGCGGCCGGAAAAAACCTCGACACGGCCTATGTGTTC
>JANMXB010000096.1:0-10956 GCA_031380765.1 Pseudomonadota bacterium
GCGTCCTGCAGGGTGCGCGAATCGCCACGCAGGTCGGTGTTGGACGCCAAGGCGGTCCTGAACTGGCGGAATGTCCATCCCTCGATGAGGGTCACCTCGCCCTGCGTCACATCGCCGCGCGTGAGCTTGTCGAGAAGCTGCAGCGGATTGACCGCCGCGGTCAACTCGTAACTGCCGGCCTTGATATCGCGTGATTTTCCCAATCCCCTTGCGAGAAGCTCGAACTGGATGCGACCCAGGGAAATGCCGCTGGCTTCGATCTGGCGCGCAACCGAGCGCAATCCGCTGCGCGGCGCGACCTGGAATTCGGCCGGATAGCGCGGCGCCTCGAGCGGTGTCAGCGCGTACCAGAGGGCATAGCCGCCCAGCGCGAAGAGCGCGAACAGCGTGAGAGCGAACAGTTTCCTGAGAAAGGAGAGCAAATTGGGCCGCGCGAGGGGCGAATGGGGAAATGCGCGCCGATATAATAGCGGCATTCCATGGATGCCGACCTGATCGCCCAAGGCGCCGCGGTATTCGCGCCGCTATCCCAGTTCGGACTGCTCACCGTTACGGGCGCCGACGCGCGCGCCTTCCTGCACGCCCAGTTGTCGAACGACATCGAGCATCTGCCGCCGGGCATCGCGAGGCGCGCTGGCTACTGCTCGGCGAAGGGACGCATGCTC
This sequence comes from Pseudomonadota bacterium, assembly GCA_031380765.1. Classification (GTDB taxonomy): domain Bacteria; phylum Pseudomonadota; class Gammaproteobacteria; order Burkholderiales; family SG8-39; genus SZAS-79. The sequence continues at coordinate 666 of JANMXB010000096.1, forward strand.
GCGAGCTTCCTGGTCGTTCCGCGCCCTGAAGGTTTCCTGCTGCTCGTGTCGCGCGACATCGCTGCTGCGATCGCGAAGCGGCTCGCGATGTACGTGCTGCGCTCCAAGGTCAAGGTCGCCGAAGCCGGGGATGCATGGACGCCGTTCGGCGTCTGGGGACACGGCACGGCGGCTCGACTGCGAACCGCGGGCTTCGAGGTCCCCGGCGACGCGATGGAAGTGAGCGCAACGGACGACCGCTGCGTCGTGGCGCTAGGCGACGAACGCTTCCTTGTTGCCGGCCCGCCGGAAACTGCGACCCTGCTCGCGAGCGGTTTTACCCAGGTGGCGCCGGACTGGTGGACGCTTGCCGACGTGCGCGCCGGACTGCCCCTGGTGACGCTCGCAACGCAGGACCAGTTCGTGCCGCAGATGGCCAATTTCGAACTGGTGGGCGGTGTCGATTTCAAGAAGGGGTGCTATCCAGGCCAGGAGATCGTGGCGCGGACCCAGTATCTGGGCAAGCTCAAGCGGCGCATGTACCGCGGGTGGATCGATGCGCCGGTGCCCTCCGCCCCCGCGCCCGGACAGGATCTCTTCGGCGGCGGGCCGCAGGCGATCGGCACGATCGTGAGTGCCGCGCCGCGTCCCGAGGGCGGTTACGAATTCCTCGCGGTCCTGCAATCTTCGGCGGTCGAAGCCGCCGAGGCGATCCGTCTCGGCGCACCCGACGGCCCGATCGCCCACATGGCCTGCCTGCCCTACGCTGTTTGAACGCGCTTAATTACTACGTCTACTACAAGTTCGATCCGGGCCGGGGCGCCGAACTGCGTGAAGTAGTGGAAAAGCTCTTCCTGCGAGTCCACGCCGCCACCGGCATCCAGGGCCAGTGGCAGCGGCGGCGCGACGATCCTTCGACGTTCATGGAGATCTACTCCAATGTCACGGATGCGGCCGCGTTCGATCGGGCTCTTGCTGCTGGCCTGGAAGAAGCGGGGTTTGCGCGGCTGGGCATCGCGCGCGTCACCGAGTTGTTCCAATGTGCCTGATCGCGCTGGCGCATCGCGTTCATCCGGACTTCCCGCTGGTCGTCGCGGCGAACCGGGACGAGCTCTACGCGCGTCCGACAGCGCAGGCTGCGTTCTGGCAGGACCAACCCTCGATCCTCGCCGGCCGCGACCTGGAATGCATGGGCACTTGGCTCGGCGTCACGACCCAAGGACGTTTTGCCGCAGTCACCAACTTCCGCGATTCCGCAGACGCCCGCGCGAGTGCCGGGTCGCGCGGCACGCTGGTAAGCCGCTTTCTCGAAACCGATGTGCCGGCCGCGCAATATGTCGAACAGATCGCCCGGGATGCGGACGCCTATCGCGGCTTCAACTTCCTCGCGAGCGACGGGACGGAGCTGTACAGTTACTCGAACCGTCACGGCCGCCCACAGCGGCTCGAGCCCGGCATCTACGGCTTGTCGAACCACCTGCTCGACACGCCGTGGCCGAAGGTCCGCCGGGCGCGCGAAAAGCTCCGCGAAGTGCTGCAGCCGGCGCCTTCGATGGAGCCATTGTTTGCGTTGCTGGCCGACACTGGCTTCGCCCCGGAGACCGAATTGCCGGACACCGGAGTAGGCCAGGAGCGCGAAAGAATGCTTTCGGCCGCGCGCATCGTTTCGGAGGCTTACGGCACGCGCTGCTCCACCGTGCTCCTGCAGGGCGCAGACCGCACCGTGAGTTTCGCGGAGCGCACTTACGGCCCGCTAGGCGCCGAAGAGGAGACGGTGAGGTACGAATTCCGCCTCGACAGGTGAGGCATGCCATGCTTTGCGTGGCAGCGTGCCTCGGATCGTAGCGGTAGACCAGGACGTTGGTATCGACCAACGCGCTCATCGCGTGTAGAGATCCTCGCGCGTCCAACCGCGTCCCTTGCCGCGCGGCAACTGCCGTTGGCGTTCGCGCCTGGATTGACGGGCCGTGGCGGCATCGAACAGGCGCAGCCGCTCCTGCACCGTCATTCGGGCTTTTCCGGCGACGCCGACCCGCGCGCGCAGCGTGCCGGCCGAATCCTCCCAGGCGAGTTCGTCGCCAACGCGTATCCCGATTCGCTCGGCCAGCGCCTTGGGGATCGAAACCTGGTATCTGCTGGTCACCTTGCTCATGGCAAGGCAAAAGTAAGGCATATAGCCTCACCCCGTCAAACCCCTTGAAGCGCAAACTCAGCCGCCGAATCCGTCGGCCACCCGCACGTCCACCAGATTGGGCTTGCCGCTGGCGAAGGCTTCACGCAGGACCGGCGCAATATCCTGCGGATCGGTTACGCGACGGGAAGCGAGTCCGAACGACTGCCCAAGATGCACAAAGTCGATTTCGGGATCGCGCAGGTCCATGCCGGTGAACTTGGCTGTGGCACGCATCGACACCAGCCTCTCCTTGATGATCCGGTAGCTGCGGTTGTTGGTGATGATGTAGGTGATCGGCAGCTTGTGATGGGCGGCGGTCCACAGCCCCTGCACGCCGTACATCGTGCTGCCGTCGCCGACGATTGCGGCCACCGGCCTCCCCGGCAGCGCCAGGCTGACGCCGACCGCGCCGGGAATGCCGAAGCCCAGGCCGCCGCTGGCCAGGCCGTAAAGCGCCTGGGGATCGCGCAGCGGCAGGAAACCTGCAAGGGACACCGAGGACGTCAGGCCCTCGTCCACCACGACTGCATCCTTCGGCAATGTCTCGGTAATGCGCAGCATCAGGTACTTCGGATCGATTGGCGAAGTCTCCGCCGCCATCATCGCGTCGATGCGCGCCTTGTCGCGCTGAGCGTTCCAGTTGTGCGGTTTGAGTTCCACCAGGCGTTTCGCCGCGCGGGAGGCCAGCTCCGGCGTGCGCCGGGAGCGCAATAGCGCAAGCAATGCCTTCAGCGTTTCCTTCACGTTGGCCTGGATCGCGAGGTCGGTGCGATAGTTCTTGCCCAGTTCGCCGCTTCTTTCCGACAAGTGGATGACCGGGAGATTTTCCGGAAGCGGCTCGGTCGGGCTGTAGACCGACATGCGCAGGAGATCCGCGCCAAGACAGAACAGCAGATCGTAGGGTTCCAGCGCGGCGCGCACTTTGACCTGCGAGCGCGTCAGCGAGCCCATGCAGGCCGCATGCTCGGTGGGAAACTGCGCCGTGTACGGGATGGGCGATTGGAAAACGGCGGCGCCAAGCAATTCGGCGAGCTCGGCAGCCTCGGCAAACGCATCGCGAATCGAGAGCTCCTGCCCGGCGAGGATCACCGGCCGTTGCGCCGCGAGCAAACGCCCGGCGAGTGCTGCAAGCGTTTCGTCCGATGGGCGATTGGCCGCATCCACGCGTACAGGCCTGCCCATGTCGACGTCCACCGTCTGGTCGAGCACGTCGCCGGGAAGGCTGATGAACACCGGACCGGTGGGCGGTGTCAGCGCAATCTTGGCTGCGCGATGCATGATGCGCGGCAGGTCTTCGGCGCGCGTGACGTCGATCGCCCATTTCACCAGCGGCTGCGCAATCGGCACCAGCGGGTCGTAGAGAAGCGGCTCGAGCAGGCCGTGGCCCTGCTCCTGCTGGCCCGCGGTCAGGATCACCGGCGAGCCCGAAAATTTTGCGTTGTAGAGCGCGCCCATGGCGTTGCCCAGTCCCGGCGCGACATGGACGTTGGCGGCGGCCAGCTTGTTGGAGGCACGGCAGTAACCGTCGGCCATTGCCATTACGACGCCTTCCTGCAGGCCCAGCACGAACTTGATCTCGGGAAAATCGGGGACCACCTCCATGATCGGCAATTCCGTCGTGCCAGGATTGCCGAAGAGATGGGTCACGCCTTCGTCTACGAGCAACTGCAGGAACGCGGCGCGTCCGGTGATTCGGGTCATGGGGATTCCTTCTTGTCAATTCTTCAGAGTTTGCGGCGCATATCCTGGTGCGGAATTCCGCAGTCGGGGTATTCAGGCCCTTCGCTGACAAATCCATGCTTAATGTAGAAACCAAGCGCATGGGTTTGTGCCGACAATACAACCTCCTTGTCGCCACGCTCGCGGGCTGCTGCCATCAGGACTTTCAGCATCGCCGCTCCGACGCCCCTGCCCCGCCAGCGTTTAAGTACCGCCATGCGCCCGATGTGGCCATTCGGGAGGAGGCGACCCGTGCCAACGGCCTGGCCGTCGGCGCGCGCAATGACATGCACGCAGGCGGCGTCGTGCTCGTCCAGCTCCATCTCGAGCGGCACTTTCTGCTCGTCCACGAACACGGCAAACCGGATCGGCCCGGCTTCGGCCCTTGCTTCCTCCCATGTCATGGTCTGCGTATTCAGCACGGCCAGAGTATAGAATTGCGGCCTCGAATTGTGGCCTCGCATTGCAGCCTCGCATTGCAGCCTACCTCCGGCCAGACCATGAAAAGCCTCTGGGACGACACTGACGCAGCGGATTTCTCGGGACCGCTTGGGCCGCGTGTCTACACGTCCCGCCTGCTCGGCCGCGACAAATCACTGGTCCTCCATGGCGGCGGCAATACTTCCGTCAAGCTTACGGACAGGAACCTGTTCGGCGAGGAAGAAGAGATCCTGTATGTGAAAGGCAGCGGCTGGGATCTCGAAACCATCGAGGCCGCCGGATTTTCGCCAGTGAGGCTGGCCTATCTCCGCCGCCTGGCGGCGCTGCCGGCGCTGTCCGACCCGCAGATGGTCAATGAACTGGCCACGCAGATGACCCGCGCCGGCGCGCCCGCGCCGTCGATCGAAACGATCCTGCACGGCATCCTGCCCGCGCGCTACGTCGACCACACCCATGCGGACGCGGTGTTGTCGGTCACCAATGCGCCCGAAGGTGAAAAACGCATTCGCGAAATTTACGCCGACCGCGTGGTGATCGTTCCCTACGTGATGCCGGGCTTCGACCTGGCGGCGGTCTGCGCGAGCGAATTCCCCAAACAGGCCACGCAGAACACTGTCGGCATGGTGCTCATGAACCACGGCATCTTTTCGTTCGGCGACGATGCGAGGCAGGCCTACGAGCGCATGATCGCGCTGGTGAGCGAGGCTGAGGGCTACCTCGACAAACGCAACAGCTGGAACATTCGTTATGCGCCGCAGCCGGCGCCAAAATCAAAGCGCGAAGAGATAGCCCTGCTCAGACGCGACCTGTCGCAGACCGCCGGCACTCCGATGATCGTTACCATCCGCGACACCGAAAAGAATCGTGCATTTGCGCAGCACGCCGACGTCGGCAGGATTTCCCAGCAAGGCCCGGCCACGCCCGACCACGTCATCCGCACCAAACCGCTGCCGATGATCGGACGCGACGTGGCGCAATACGTTACGGCGTATCGCGCGTACTTCGAGCGCAACGCGCCGCAGGCGAAGGAAAAGAAAACCATGCTCGATCCGGCGCCGCGCATGGCGCTCGACCCCGCGTTCGGACTGGCCGCGGCGGGCCGCACGGCGAAGGACGCGGGCGTCGTGGCCGAGCTCTACGATCACAGCATCGACGTGTTCATGCGCGCCGAAGGCCTCGGCGGCTGGCACGCGTTGCCCGAGGCGAATCTGTTCGAGGTGGAGTACTGGGACCTCGAGCAGGCCAAGCTGCGCAAAGGCGGCGCCGCGCCGGTTTTCGCAGGCGAAGTCGTGGTGGTCACCGGCGCCGCATCGGGAATCGGCAAGGCCTGTGCGGAGAGTTTCCTCAAGCGCGGTGCCGCGGTCGTCGGGCTCGACCTGAACCCGGCAATCGAAACCCAATTCAAGCGGGCGGACTATCTCGGCGTCACATGCGATCTCACGGACCGCGCCGCGGTGGAGGCCGCGCTCGATCGCGCGGTGCCCGCTTTCGGCGGCGTGGACATGCTGGTGCTGAACGCAGGCATCTTCCCATCCTCGCAACCTATTCAGGATATCCCCGCGCAGACCTGGCTCAGGACCATGGCGATCAACGTCGAAGCCAATCTCGCCTTGATGCAGGCTTGCCATGCGCTGCTCAAGCTTGCGCCGCGCGGCGGCCGGATCGTCGTCATCGGCTCGAAAAATGTGCCCGCGCCGGGTCCCGGCGCCGGTGCGTACTCCGCGTCGAAGGCCGCCATGAACCAGCTCGCGCGCGTCGCGGCGCTCGAATGGGGCAAGGACGCCATCCGCATCAACTCGCTCCATCCGAACGCCGTGTACGACACCGCGCTGTGGACCGACGAAGTCCTGGCTTCGCGCGCGAAAGCCTACAACCTGACCGTCGAGCAGTACCGCAAGAACAATCTGCTGAAAACGGAAGTTGCCTCGGCCGACGTCGCCGAGCTCGCCGCGGAGATGTGCGGTCCGCTGTTTGCCAAGACCACCGCTGCGCAAGTGCCGGTGGACGGCGGCAACGAGCGCGTGGTGTGATAAACCGCGTGATGGCCGTGGAGGCGTTGCGCTGGAAGGCAGACCGCCTCGAGCTCCTCGATCAACGCAAACTCCCGGAGGAAACGACCTACGTCACCTGCCGCACCGCGGCCGAGACGGCCCATGCGATCAAGGCCATGGTCGTGCGCGGCGCGCCTGCGATCGGATGCGCCGCGGCTTTTGGAATCGCGCTCGACGCAAAACGCGGCGCGGACCTGGTCGCGGCCGAAGCGATCCTCGCGCAGAGCCGGCCCACGGCGGTGAATCTTTTCTGGGCGCTCGAGCGCATGCGCGGCGCGAAGGATCCCGAACGCGAAGCGCTTGCCATCTACAACGAGGACATTGCCGCCTGCCGCGCGATGGGCGCGCACGGCGCCGGCTTGATCCCGGAGGGCTCGCGCATCATGACCCATTGCAACGCCGGGGCCCTTGCCACGGCCGGACACGGCACGGCCCTGGGGGTGATCCGCTCGGCGCGCGACGCAGGCAAGTCGGTTTCCGTCATCGCCAACGAAACGCGCCCGTATCTGCAGGGTGCGCGGCTGACGGCCTGGGAAATGGTGCGGGAGAAGATTCCCGTCACCCTGATCGCGGACAACATGGCCGGCCACCTGATGAGCACCGGCCAGGTGGACCTTGTGATCGTCGGAGCCGACCGCATTGCCGCCAACGGCGACGCGGCAAACAAGATCGGGACTTACATGCTGGCCGTGCTGGCGAAGCGCCACGGCCTGCCCTTTTACGTGGCCGCGCCGATTTCTAGTTTCGACGCAAGCATCCCGGACGGCTCGCATATCCCGATCGAGGAGCGCCCGTCCGAGGAGGTCACCGGCTACCGCGGCCTGCGCTGGGCGCCGCAGGGCGTCAGCGTGCGCAACCCGGCTTTCGACGTCACGCCGGCGGAGCTGATCTCGGCGATCATCACCGAGAAGGGCGTGATCGAACGGCCGAGCCTCGAGCGGGTCAGGCAAATACTGCCAATTTCGTCCTGATCCCCGCGCCCTTACTGGAGTTTCCGGCGAAATGCTGCCAACGGCATTGCCAGCCTAGGCGTTGATTTCGACCGGCGTGTAGGGCGCGACGAGCTCGAAGAGCTCGGCGACATCCTGGTTTCTCATGCGCACGCAGCCGTGCGAGCGCGGAACGCCCATGGGCTCCGAATCGGCCGTGCCGTGGATGTAGACGTAGCGGCGCATCGTATCTACATGGCCGAGCCGGTTTTTCCCCGGCTCGCACCCCGAGAGCCAGAGGATTCGCGTCAGCATCCAGTCGCGGTCCGGGGATTGCGCGTGCAGCTCCGGCGACCAGGTCTCCCCGGTCGGCCGCCGGCCGCGGAAAACCGCGTACATCGGCTGGCCCGCGCCGATCTTCGCGCGCACGATGTGCCGACCCCGGGGCGTGCAGTTGCTGCCTTCCTCTTCGCCCACGCCGCTGGCCGCCGTCGAAACCGGGTAGCTGCGCACGATCGCACCGGCGGCGTCGAGCACCTTCAGCGTTTGCGACGGCACGTCGATCACGATTTTCATCGGCGCCCCGCGAAAAAAGCCCTGAGCATCGCGGCGCTCTCCTCCGCCAGCAGGCCGGCGTGCACCGTGGCGTGGTGATTGAGCCTGGGTTGCGCAAAGACGTTGATCACGCTGCCGCACGCACCGGTCTTGAGGTCGGAAGCCCCGAACACGACCCGCCCTATCCTGGCGTGGAGCATGGCCCCGCAGCACATGACGCACGGTTCCAGGGTGACGAAGAGGGTCGCGCCTGGAATGCGATAGTTGGAAAGGGTCTTGCACGCAGCCCGGATCGCCTCGGTTTCCGCGTGGGAGGTGGCATCCGCGCTCGAAATCGGGTGGTTCCAGCCTTCTCCGACAATGCGTCCTTCGTGCACGACGACCGCGCCCACCGGGACTTCGCCCTCCATCTGCGCGCGTTGCGCCAGTTCCAGCGCGCGGCGCATGAAGTCGGCGTCGGTCATGCAGGGGTACGCAATGCGCTCGCGTACACCTCCGGTTTGAATCCCACCAGCACTTGCCCACGGGTTTCGAGCACCGGCCGCTCGATCATCGCGACCTTGTAATCGTGGAAATCGTACGCGATATCATGGGAGTCGAGCCACGAGCGCGCCTTCTTCATCGTGTCGCAATTCCGGATGCCGTAAATCGTGATGGTCACGCACCTTCCTTTCGCAAGCCGCAGGGCGCAGCTTACCGCAGGCGATGGGCTATGACCCACGTCTGAGGCACTACAGCTTCTGCCAGTCCGGCTTCTGCGCGTAGACCCAGCGGTAATAGTCGATGCGCGCGAGCCGGGCTGCGGCAGCCTCGTCGACGATGCACTTTGCGACCGGGTGCATCTGCAGGATCGAGGCTGGGCTCATCGCGCTGATCGGGCCCTCGACCGCAGCCGCAATCGCCGCCGCTTTCTTCGCCCCAAAGGCAAGGAGCATGACTTCACGCGCGTCCATGATCGTCCCCACGCCCATGGTGATGACATGGAAAGGGACGTTTTCCGGCCTGCCGAAGGAAGCGACGTTGTCGCGCCGCGTGCGCGGTGTAAGCGTCTTGATGCGCGTGCGAGAGGCAAGGGACGATGAGGGCTCGTTGAACCCGATATGGCCGTCGGTGCCGATGCCGAGCACCTGCAGGTCGATGCCGCCCGCGGCGCGGATCGCGTCTTCGTACCCCTGGCAGTAGGCGGGCACGTCGCTCGCAAGCCCGTCCGGGATGTGAATGCGGGCCGGATCGACGTTGACGTGCGCGAAGAAATGCTCGCGCATGAAGGCGTGATAGCTCGCGGGATGCGCAGGGGCGAGACCGAGGTATTCGTCGAGGTTGAAAGTGGTCACGCCGCCGAAGTCGAGGCCCTCCTTGCGGTGCATGCGCACGAGCTCGCGGTACAGTGTCAGCGGCGTCGCCCCCGTGGCCAGGCCCAGTACCGCCGTGGGTTTTTCCCGGACGACGCGCGCGACATGGCGCGCGGCAATCAGGGAAGCCTCTGCGGGGGTCGGCTGGACGATGAGTTCCATGGGCTACTTCCAGAGGGCTCGTTTCAGCCTGGCGGCCACATCGGACTTCATGCGCTCCACATAACCGGTGACGTACCCGACGATGTCGAGCGAGTCGTCGCGGATGAGCGGCGTGAGATCCATCGCGAAGGATACGGCGTCGCTGTGGTCCACGCGGTGGCTTTCGAAGAATGTGGCGTTCGCGCGGCGGCGTCCGGAAATGGCGAGGTCATAGCGCTTGCCGCCGGCGATCTGCGAGTCGAAGACGCCGCCGAGGTCCGTGGAGAGCCTCTCCCGGCCGCCGACGTCGTGGACGACTTTTTCCGCATCGAGCATCCAGTCCAGGTCGCGCCAGACTTCGCACCCATGGACTGTTTGTGGGCGCTCGGCGGCCGGCAGGGCTCGGATCGCCGCGATGACCCGGATTGCAACAGCAACGTGCGTGTCGTGCTTGTCGGCGAGGTTATGCGTATAGACCATTTTCGGACGGGCCGCGGCGAGGATGGAGCGGAGATCTTCCTGCAGGCTCGCACCGGACTTTTCCTTGGCCGCGGCGCTGGAGTAGTCGAGCTGGACCATGACCGCATAGCGTCCCACGGCCGCGGCCTTGCGCTGCTCCTCGCGGCGCAGCGCCACGATCTCGTCATCGGTGAAATTCGCGTAGGTGCCCGTGCGGGCGCTGCCCGAGCCGTTGGTGCACGTGACTCCGCCAAACCATTCGGTATCGCTGTCGTGGCAGGCGGCGATGCCGTGGAACGCCATGAACTCGAGGTCGTCCGGGTGTGCGCCGATGCCAAGGTGAGTGACGCGCCCGAGCGCGGCTTCGAGCGGCTGGCCGTCGGGGACGAAGGTGTCGGCGGTTGGAATGTGAAACTTCAAGAGCGCGAAGCCGTCCTGGAAATGACCAATCTTGGATCATGCCTCCATAATCACCAATCTCAGTGCCAAGGA
>JANMXB010000355.1:0-4674 GCA_031380765.1 Pseudomonadota bacterium
AGGGCGATCCGCAGCTGATCGTAATTACGCTGCAGCGCGCGATCATCCGGGTGCAGAGCGTGAAATCGAAAGTGGTCGAACCCGGCTACGGCTACGTGCGCGTCTCGCAGTTCCAGGAGGCCACCGCCGAGAGCCTCGTGAAGGCGCTCGACAACATGTACAAGCAGAACGGCCAGCTCAAGGGCCTCGTGCTCGACCTGCGCAACGACCCGGGCGGCCTGCTGTATGGCGCCGTGGCGATCTCGGCGGCGTTCCTGCCGCAGAAGAGCCTCGTCGTGTCGACCGACGGCCGCACCGAGGATGCCAAGCGCAAGTACTTCGCTTCGCCCGACGACTACCTGCGTGGCGGCGGACGCGACGACTTCCTCAAGAACCTCCCTGCGGCCGTGAAGAACGTGCCGATGGTGGTGCTGGTGAACGGCGGCTCGGCCTCGGCCTCGGAAATCGTCGCGGGCGCGCTGCAGGATTACAAGCGCGCGACCGTCATGGGCACGCAGAGTTTCGGCAAGGGCTCGGTGCAGACCATCATGCCGCTGGGCAACAGCACCGCGATCAAGCTCACGACCGCGCGCTATTACACGCCGAGCGGCCGCTCGATTCAGGCCAAGGGCATCACGCCGGACATCATCGTCGAAGAACCGGGCGCGAATACCCAGTCGCGGCTGCGCGAGGCCGACCTCACGCGCCACCTGATCAACCCGAAGGACAAGGAAGCGGCCGAGAAGGAAGATGCCGCCGCCGCGGAGCGCGCGGCAGCCGCGGCCAAGAACAAGCCGGCAGCAGATGATCCTTCGAGAAAACCCATCGAACTCGGTTCCAAGGACGACTTCCAGCTGACACAGGCGCTTCAGCACCTCAAGGGCCTGCCGGTTGTGGGCACGCCGCCGAAGACCCTCGCAGCCGAGAGCAAAGCGCCCGGCGGCTGATCCGGGCCGCCGAGGGCGGTTCGTGCAAGACGCGCAACTGCTGCGCTACAGCCGCCACATCCTGCTCGATGAGTTCGGCATCGAGGCGCAGCAGCGGCTTCTCTCCTCCCATGTGTTGATCGTCGGCGCGGGCGGCCTGGGCTGTCCCGCCGCGCTGTACCTCGCGGCAAGCGGCGTGGGCAAGCTCACCATTGCCGATGGCGACAAAGTCGATGCGACCAACCTGCAGCGCCAGATCCTCTACCGCGACAAGTCGGTCGGCCTTCCCAAGGCCAGCGCCGCGCGCGAAGCGTTGCGCGAGGTGAATCCCGAAATTCAGGTGGTGGCGCTCGGTGAGCGCCTCGAAGGCAACCGGCTGGAGGAACTCGTCTCCAATGCCGACGTGGTCCTCGACTGCACCGACAACTTCGCCACACGCCACGCGCTCAACCGTGCGTGCGTAAAGTTTTCCCGGCCCCTGGTGTCGGGCGCGGCGATCCGCTTCGACGGGCAACTCGCGGTGTTCGATTTGCGGCGCGCCGGCTCGCCATGCTACGCGTGCCTGTTCCCCGAAAGCACGGAAGCCGAGGACGTTGCGTGCGCGGTCATGGGCGTGTTCTCTCCGCTGACCGGAACCATCGGCGCGCTGCAGGCCGCGGAAGCGATCAAGCTTTTGTGCGCGCTCGGCGAGCCGCTCGCCGGCCGGCTGCAACTGTTCGACGCGCTCAATGCCGAATGGCGCACGGTGCGCGTGCCGAAAGATCCCGCCTGCCCTGAGTGCAACTGAGAATCTTCGAGATTCTATTTCGTAGATCGGCTCGCAGAGCCGGCCAAAGGCATATTAATATGCCAGTTCTGGCAACTACCCTATGTACCGCCAGTGGCCCGCCAGCGCCTCGGAAGGCTTCTTCGCAAAGCCGCTGTGCGCGTAGGAATGCAGGCAGCCGATTGCGTAGCGCGTAAGCGCGGCCGCGTGCGACGCCGGATCCCCGTTTGCATCGGGGGCCTCCTGCGAGGCCGCCACTTTCAGCGACTGCTTGAGCGTTGCCTCGAAGCGGTCGAAGAACTGGTTGATGCGCGCCTGCAAACGCTCATGCTCGCCCACCAGCGCTTCACCGGTGAGGACGCGCACCATGCCGGGATTCGTTTCCGCAAAGGCAAGCAGCGTCTCCACCAGGCGCGGCGCCTGGCGGCGCACGTCGGCTTCCTCTTCGGCGATGCGGTTGGCGAGCGTGAAGATCGAGCTCTCGATGAATTCGATCAGCCCTTCGTACATCTGCGCCTTCGAGGCGAAGTGGCGATAGAGCGCCGCTTCCGACACGTCGAGCTTCTCGGCAAGCAGGGCCGTGGTGATCTTCTCCCAGCGCGGCGACTCGAGGATCCCGGCCAGCGCCTTCAGGATCTCGAGGCGGCGCTCGCCCTTCTTGCGTTCGCTCTTCTCGCGCGGCATCTCAGGAGTCGGTATTCATGGACGCGCCGATTGTATCGCTAGAACGGACCGCGGGCGATTTGCCAGCCGCGCGTTGCGAAACACGTGGCGAGGCAGGTCGATCACTGAAGCAATCCGCAGGTCGACATAGCGCGGTTTGGCAACCCCACCGGCGACCCACACGGTCGCCAGCCCCAGGCGCTTGGCCGCCTGCAGGTTCTCGAGCATGTCGTCGACGAACACACAGCGGTGAGGATCGAGTTTGTGCGCCCGCATCAAAACGTGGAAACCGGCCGACGAGGGTTTCGGGCGGTAGCGTGTGCTCTCGATGGAGTAGACGGCGTCGAAGTGGCGGCGCACGCCCATCGCGACGAGGACTTGCTCGACGTAGTGGCGCGGCGCATTGGAGAACACCAGCTTGGTGCCGCCCAGGCGAACGAGCGCGTGGCGCAGCGCATTCTCGTGGACCAGCATTCCGCCGAGTTCCGGAAAGCGATGCGTGGCGTTGAGAAATTCGCGCGGGTCGGTGCCGTGATGGCGCATGAGCCCGGAGAGCGTCGTGCCGTATTTCGCCCAGAACCCGGCGCGGATCGCGTTCGCGCCCTCGTCGTCCACGCCAAACTTGCGCTTGATGTACTCGTTGATCTGGACGTGCATCGACGGGAAGATGTGCACCCGCGCGTCGTGCAGCGTATTGTCGAGATCGAAGATCCAGACCCGCCGCGACGGCGCAATGCCGGCGATGCGCATTACTTGGAGCGGATCAGCGTGCCCACGCCCTGGTCGGTCAGCACCTCGAGCAGGAGCGCGTGCGGCACGCGCCCGTCGATGATGTGCACCGTCTTCACCCCGCTCCTCGCCGCCTCGAGCGCGGAGGAGATCTTCGGCAGCATTCCGCCCGACAGCGTGCCGTTGGCGACCATCTCGTCGATCTGGCGCGGCGTGACCCCGGTTAGCAGTTTGCCCTGCTCATCGAGAACGCCGGGCGTGTTGGTGAGCATCACGAGCTTTTCTGCGCGCAGCACCTCGGCAAGTTTGCCGGCCACGAGGTCGGCATTGATGTTGTAGCTCTCGCCTTCGTGGCCGACGCCGATGGGCGCCACCACGGGAATGAAGCCGCCCGCTTCGAGGGCGGTGATCACCGACGGCTCGATCGACTCGATTTCGCCCACGTGGCCGATGTCGACGAACTCATTGGGCTTTTCCCTGGAGGGCATCATGAGCTTCCTCGCGCGGATGAACGCGCCGTCCTGCCCCGTGAGGCCGACCGCCTTGCCGCCGGCCTTGTTGATCAGCGTGACGATGTCCTTGTTCACCGCACCGCCGAGCACCATCTCCACCACGTCCATGGTGGCCGCGTTGGTGACGCGCATGCCTTGGACGAACTCGCTCTTGATGTCGAGGTCCTTGAGGACCTTCTCGATCTGCGGGCCGCCGCCGTGAACCACGACCGGGTTCATGCCCACGAGCTTGAGCAACACCACGTCGCGCGCGAACGCCGCCTGCAGCGCGGTGTCGACCATGGCATTGCCGCCGAACTTGACCACGATGGTCTTGCCGTGAAAGCGGCGGATGTACGGCAGCGCCTCGGCAAGGATGCGGGCCTTTTCGGGGATCAGCGTGTTCTGCGGCGTGGTGTTTTGTGACATGGCGGTGAGCGATTCTAAGGGAAAGCAAAGAAAAAAGGGCCGGCGCCTGCGCACCGGCCCTTCCTGTTGCCGGTCACAAAACGTAGCGCGCAAGATCCTCGTTTTTCGACAGTTCCGCCAACCGCCTGTCTACATAAGGGGCATCAATCCTCACGGACCCGGCGCCATGCTTGCCGGCCTCGAACGAGATCTCCTCCAGGAGCTTCTCGAGCACCGTATAAAGCCTGCGCGCGCCGATGTTTTCCATTTGCTCGTTCACGCTAAAGGCGATTTCAGCCAGGCGGCGGATCGCCTCCGGAACGAATTCGAGGGTCACGCCTTCGGTGGCCAGCAGCGCTTCGTACTGGCGCGTGAGGCAGGCGTCGGTGCTGGTGAGGATTTTCTCGAAATCGTCGACCGAGAGCGAATCCAGCTCGACACGGATCGGGAAACGCCCCTGCAGCTCGGGGATCAGGTCCGACGGCTTGGCGTAGTGAAACGCGCCGCTGGCAATGAAAAGGATATGGTCGGTCTTCACCATGCCGTACTTGGTCGACACCGTGGTGCCCTCGACAAGCGGCAACAGGTCCCTCTGCACGCCCTGCCGCGACACGTCGGCGCCGGCCATCTCGGAGCGGCTCGCGATCTTGTCGATCTCGTCGAGGAAGACGATGCCGTTCTGCTCGACGTTTTCGAGCGCCTTGGTCTTCAG
>JANMXB010000150.1:0-2038 GCA_031380765.1 Pseudomonadota bacterium
TGAGGTCGTCCATGTCGACATCCTCGATCGCCTCGATCCAGGTCGTCTCGAGCGCAGCCGTGCCGCCGATGATCGCGAGGTAGACGCCGCCAAGATCAGCGAAGGCCGCTGCAGAGCCCTCACGCAGCCCGCCCTTGCCGATGACCATGCGCACGCCGTAGTCCTTCATGAGCGGGCGCGTAAAACGTTCCATGCGATCGCTCGTGGTCGTGCCGACGCACACTGGCGCATAGCCAGCCGGATGCGCGGGGCTTTTTTCCACCTTCTTCACGTTCGGCGCGGTGTGGATCACCGCGTGGCCCTTGAGGTCGAAGCGTGTTTTCCTGCCGCGGTCGAACATGTGGATCTGCGTGGCATCGCGAATGCCGTAAAGCGTGCCGTTGAGCGTAGCCGTGTCGTTCACACGCAGGCTGCGCGCCTGTGCATCGGAGATCGGCATGGTGAAATCGTAGTGGGCCATCTCAGCTCCCCTGCCCAAGCAGCGCCTTCTTGAGGTCGCCGGAAACCGGGTTGTCGCCCAGCCAGATGCGCAGCAGCGCGCGATAGAAGTCTTCGCCGGCAATCGGCCTGCCGCGCGCCTGCCCGCCGATCGTGACCTGCGTGCCCGCGCCCGGGAGCCAGTCGAGATCGATGGCAAGGCCAGTCTTCGCTTCCTTGATCTCGTTCATGAGGGCCGTAAGGATCGCCAGACGCGGCGCAAGCGCCTTCAGCTCGGCTTCCGTATGGTTGTCCTTGACGCCCTCGTTCAGCGCCTCGCTGAAATCGTCCGCATCGACATTGCGCAGCATGTGCAGGTGCGCGCGCTTCGGCCCTGCCGCGGCGAGGATTGCTGCGGGCGTCGCCTGCTTTTCCTGCAGGTACAGGCCCATCGCGTAGACCTTGAAGATCGCCTTGCTGCGCACCCCGGCGCCGTTCAGTTTCAGGTCCGTGCCGGCAACGCGGGCGGTCTCGTCGATCTTCACGCCCGCGACTTCGGCTGCATGAGCCGGTGCAAAGGCGAAGAAAAGAATCAAGGCCAGGAGCCGCCTCATTTCAGTAGCCATACTCGATCCCGCCGGGCGTGAAAGTCGCCCGCGCGCGGCGCGCCGAGTGGCACTGCATGTTCACCGCTACCGGATTCATCGTGATATGCGTCGCCGCGGTTTCCACATGCACCGCGAACGAGGTCGAATCGCCCCCCAGGCCCTGTGGCCCAACGCCAAGCTGGTTCACCGCCGCCGTCAGCGCCTCCTCGAGCTTCGCGCCTTCGCGGTCGCTGCAGCGCGAACCCAGCGGCCGCGTCGCCGCCACTTTCGACAGATGCACGCACAGGTCCGCCGTGCCACCCACGCCCACACCCACGATCGTCGGCGGACAGGTCTTGCCGCCCGCCTCGAGCACGCAGTCGATCACGAACGTCTTGATCGCGTCCACGCCGTCGGCGGGAATCGCCATTTTGAGGAACGAGTTGTTCTCCGAGCCCGAGCCTTTCGGGATCATCTCGATTTCAAGCGTATCGGCCTTGTCCGTGTAGTCGAAGTGGATCACGGGCACGTGCCTGCCACAGGAGGAATGCTCGTTCTTGCGCGTTACCGGATGCACGACCGAGGAGCGCAGCGGGTGCTCTTTCGTAGCGCGTGAGCACCCCTTGCGGATCGCTTCCTTGAGGGTCACCCCGTCGATTTCGACATTGCGGCCGATCCAGACGTTGTAGATCGGGATGCCGGTGTCCTGGCAAAGCAGGTTGTCGGTGTCCTCCGCGACCGTGATGTTGCGGATCATCGTGCCGAGCACGTTCCGCGCGGTCGCGTCGGTTTCGCGCGCGGCCAGGCTGGTAAACCCCGCCTTGATGTCGGGGGGCAGGAGCTTGAGCGCGCGGATGTAGAGCTCTTTGGCGGCGTCTTCGATGGTTTGGGGATCGATTTTCACGGGGTGCTCGATTGATTCTCTCTAGATAGGGTGTACCGGTTTTGAATTTACATAATCCAGCGATTTCGTATGTTGGACCCGTGGGTGCGCGGCGCGCAACCACAGCAAAACAAACCAAAACGAGGGCCCG
>JANMXB010000153.1:0-6225 GCA_031380765.1 Pseudomonadota bacterium
CGAATACGATCGCTCGCTCGCATGGACCGCGCTCCTGCTGGTCGCGACCGGCCTCGTAATGGTTTATTCGGCATCGATTGCGACCGCCGAGTCGAGCCGGTTCACCGGAGGCAACTCGGCGTACTTCCTGGTGCGCCAAAGCGTCTTCCTCGGCGTTGCGATTCTGGCCGCAACGCTGACCTTCATGATTCCCGTGGCGTTCTGGCAAAAGAGCGCGCCCTGGCTCTTTCTTGCGGGACTGCTGCTTCTCGTGGTGGTGCTGGTCCCGGGCCTTGGCAAGGAAGTGAACGGCGCGCGCAGATGGCTGAACCTGGTCATTTTCAACCTGCAGCCTTCCGAGCTCATGAAGCTCGCCGCGGTTCTCTATGCCGCCGACTACACCGTGAGGAAGCACGCGGTCATGAAGAGCTTCAAGAAGGGCCTGCTGCCGATGCTGGGGGTGATGCTCGGGGTCTCGTGGCTGCTGCTGCGCGAACCGGACTTCGGTGCGCTGGTCGTCGTTGCCATCACGACCTTCGGAATCCTGTTCCTGGGAGGCATGAACGGGCGCCACTTCATCGCGCTCGTCGGCATGCTCGCGGTTGGATTCGCTGCGCTGGTGCTTTCCTCCCCGTACCGGATGCAGCGCATTTTCGGGTTCATGGATCCCTGGTCGGATGCCTACGGCAAGGGTTACCAGCTCTCGCATGCCCTGATCGCGTTCGGCCGCGGCGAGTGGATCGGGGTCGGGTTGGGCGCAAGCATAGAGAAGCTGCATTACCTCCCCGAAGCACACACCGATTTTCTGCTGGCGGTGATCGCCGAGGAGCTCGGTCTCGCCGGGGTTGCCCTGGTGATGGGGCTTTTCGTCTGGCTGGTATTCCGCGCATTTGCGATCGGCCGTCAGGCTGCGCTCCAGGACCGCCACTTCGCGGCCCTGTCCGCCCAGGGGATCGGCATCTGGATCGGTTTCCAGACGCTCATCAATATGGGCGTCAATACGGGATTGCTGCCGACCAAGGGCCTCACGCTGCCGCTCATGAGTTTCGGCGGCTCGGGGCTGCTGGTGAACTGCGTGGCGCTTGCGATCCTGCTACGCATCGATTGGGAAGGCCGCCAGCTGGCCAAAGGACTGCCGGGATGACCGCGAATCCCGCACTGCCTACGCTGGGCAGGACCATCATGATCATGGCCGGTGGCACCGGCGGGCATGTGTTTCCCGGCCTGGCGGTCGCGGATTTCATGCGTGCGCTTGGATGGCGCGTGGTGTGGATGGGCTCGCGCGCGGGCATGGAAGCCCGCCTCGTACCGGCGCACGGCATCGAGATGGCGTGGGTGCGAGCGAGCGCGCTGCGAGGCAAGGGCCTCGTTGCGATGCTGATGCTCCCGGCCAACCTGCTGATCGCTTTCTGGCAGAGCGCGCGCGCGATTTTCTCGTTGCGGCCCGACGTCGTGCTGGGGATGGGCGGCTATGTCGCCTTCCCGGGCGGCATGATGGCGTCGCTGCTCAACAGGCCGCTCGCGGTGCATGAGCAGAATGCGATCGCCGGGCTGACCAACAAGGTGCTTTGTAAAATCGCCGACAAGGCGATGGCCGCATTCCCGGACGCCCTCCCGGGAGCGCAATGGACCGGCAACCCGGTGCGCGCCGAGATCGCGGGCGTGGAGGCGCCGCAAAGCCGGTTCGCCGGGCGAAGCGGCCCGCTCAAAGTGCTTGTCGTCGGCGGCAGCCTCGGTGCGCAGGCGCTGAACGAAACCGTACCCAAGGCGCTTGCGATGATCCCGGACCCCGAGCGTCCGCGCGTCGTGCACCAGTCGGGCGAGAAGCACCTCGAAGCGTTGCGCTGCGCTTACGCTGACGCAGGGGTCGACGGCGAGCTTGTGGCTTTCATCACCGATATGGCGGCGCGCTATGCCGAAGCCGACCTCGTGATTTGCCGCGCCGGCGCGCTCACCGTGTCGGAACTCTCGGCGGCCGGAATGGCGAGCGTGCTCGTCCCTTTCCCGCACGCAGTCGACGACCACCAGACCGCGAACGCGAAGTTTCTTTCCGACAGCGGCGCGGCGGTGCTGATCCCGCAGGCCGAAGTGAACCCCGCCAGGCTCGCGGGACTGATCCGAACGCTCGACCGGGGTCAGCTGCTCGCGATGGCGGAAAAAGCCCGCGCGCTGGGCAAGCCCGAGGCTACGCGCCTGGTGGCGGAGTCGTGCATCCAGCTTGCAACCGGGGCCCGGGCATGAAGCACAAGGTCAGGCGCATCCATTTTGTGGGCATCGGCGGGGCCGGCATGAGCGGCATCGCCGAAGTACTCGTCAACCTGGGCTACGAGGTGAGCGGCTCCGACCTTGCGGCCAATGCCGCATCGCGCCGCCTCGAGCAACTGGGCGCTACCGTGAAAATCGGGCACGCAGCCGAAAACGTTGCCGACGCCGACGCAGTGGTGGTCTCCACCGCGGTAAAGAGCGACAACCCCGAGGTTGTCGCCGCGAGGGCGAAAAGGGTGCCGGTCGTGCCGCGCGCAATCATGCTGGCCGAACTGATGCGCCTCAAACAGGGCATCGCGATTGCCGGAACCCACGGCAAGACGACCACCACCAGCCTCATCGCGAGCGCGCTGGCCGAAGGCGGACTCGACCCGACGTACGTGATCGGCGGAAGGCTGACCAGCTCGGCCTCCAATGCCCGGCTGGGCGGTGGCGATTTCATCGTGGTCGAAGCCGACGAGTCGGATGCGTCGTTCCTTCACCTGCAGCCGGTGATCGCGGTGGTCACGAACATCGACGCCGACCACATGGACACCTACCTGCACGATTTCGCGCGGCTCAAGCAGGCGTTCGTCCAGTTCCTGCAGAACCTTCCGTTCTACGGCAGCGCGATCCTGTGCATCGATGACCGCAACGTGCGCGAGATCATGCCTTTCGTTTCAAAGCCCATCGTCTCCTACGGCCTGAGCGAAGACGCGATATTCCGGGTGACCGGCGTGGAGCATGCCGAGGGAGCGATGCGCTTCACGGTGCTGCGCGACAAACGCCAGAATCTCGAGGTCACGTTGAACCTGCCCGGCGTGCACAACGTGCTGAACGCGCTTGCGGCGATCGCCGTGGCGACCGAGCTGGGCGTGAACGACGCTGCGATCTGCAAAGCACTGGCGGAATTTCGGGGCGTTGGCCGGCGGTTCCAGCGCTATGGCGAAGTGCCTGCGGCGGACGGCGGCACGTACACGCTCATCGACGACTATGGCCACCACCCCGCGGAGATGGCGGCGACGCTCGCGGCAGCGCGCGGTGCGTTCCCGGGGCGCAGGCTGGTGCTCGCCTTCCAGCCGCACCGCTATACGCGCACCCGCGACCTGTTCGAGGATTTCGTGCGGGTGCTCTCCACGGTCGATGCGGTCGTGCTCGCGGAAGTGTATGCGGCCGGCGAGCCGCCGATCGTCGCGGCCGACGGACGCGCCCTCGTGCGCGCGATCCGGGTCGCCGGCAAGGTCGAGCCGGTTTTCGTGGACGACATCGCGCAAATGCCCGACGCGATCCGCCACGTTGCCAAGGACGGCGATGTCGTAGTGACGATGGGCGCCGGGTCGATCGGCAACGTGCCTTCGCAGCTGTCGGCCGGAGACGCGTGAGAGGCATGGACATGTCGGAAACAGACCAGATGACGGGATTGAGAGGCGAGCTGAAATCCGATGAGCCGATGGGCCGGCATGTGAGCTGGCGCACCGGCGGGACAGCTGCGCGCGCCTACACCCCCGCGGACCGGGACGACCTCGGCGCATTCCTGCGCCAGCTGCCGCCCTCGGAGCCCGTGATGTTCCTCGGCCTTGGCAGCAATTCGCTGGTCCGCGACGGCGGATTTCGCGGCACCGTGATCCTCACGCATGCCGCTGCGAAACGGCCGGAGCTGGTGAACGGGCTCGTATTCGCGGAAGTCGGCGTAGCGAGCCCGAAAGTGGCGCGCTTCGCGGCGACCCACGACCTCGAGGGCGCCGAATTCCTCGCCGGCATTCCCGGAAGCATCGGCGGCGCTCTGGCAATGAACGCGGGCTGCTACGGCTCGCAGACCTGGGAAATCGTCGAGAGCGTCGAGACGGTGGACCGTGCCGGCGACATCCGGCACCGTCCGAAGTCCGACTTCGACATCGCCTACCGTCACTGCGAATTGAAAGCGGGCGGCCGCATCGGCGCGGAGGAATGGTTCACCGGCGCGTACTTCAAGCTCGCGGCCGGGGACGGCGAGGCCTCCCGCGCGCGCATCAAGGAGCTCCTCACCAAGCGCATCGCATCGCAGCCGCTCTCGCTGCCGAACGCGGGCAGCGTGTTCCGCACTCCGCCGGGCGATCACGCGGCGCGCCTGATCGAATCGTGCGGCCTCACGGGGATGGACCGCGGCGGTGCGCGCGTCTCGGAGAAGCACGCCAATTTCATCGTCAATCCGAAAGGGGCTGCGCGCGCGTCGGACATCGAGGGCCTCATCGAAGCCGTGCGCGCCATGGTCAAGGACCAGACCGGGGTCGACCTGCACCCTGAAGTGCGCATTTTCGGGGAGTCGTCATGACCGCATTCGGCAAAGTCGCCGTGCTCATGGGCGGCAAGTCGGCCGAGCGGCCGGTATCGCTGAAGAGCGGCGGCATGGTGCTGTCCGCGTTGAAGTCTGCGGGGGTCGACGCGCACGCGTTCGACCCTTCCGAGCGCGGCCTCGAGGCATTGATAGCCGGGCGCTTTTCGCGCGCGTTCATTGCGCTGCACGGACGGTTCGGCGAGGACGGCACGGTGCAGGGGGCGCTGGAATTCCTCGGCCTTCCCTACACCGGCAGCGGGGTCCTCGCTTCCGCGCTTGCCATGGACAAGCTGCGCACCAAACAGCTCTGGCAGGCCAACGGCTTGCCGACGCCGCCGTTCGAGCTGCTCGATTCGCGCACCGATTTTCGCGCCGCTGCCGGGCGTCTTGGCCTGCCCATCATGGTCAAGCCCGCGAACGAGGGCTCTTCGATCGGGATGAGCAAGGTCCGCGCGGCCGCGGACCTCGAAGAGGCTTTCGCGCTCGCCGTCAACTACGACCGCGTCGTGATTGCGGAAAAATTCATCGAAGGTACCGAGCTCACAAGCGCGATCCTCGGACGCGACGCGCTGCCGCTCATCAAGCTCGAGACGACGCGCGACTTTTACGATTACGACGCGAAATACGTGCGCGACGACACCCGCTATATCGTGCCGTGCGGGCTGCCTGAAACAAAAGAGCGCGAAATCCGGGAGCTTTGCCTCAGGGCGTTCGATACGCTTGGCTGCCGCGGCTGGGGCAGGGCGGACCTGATGCTGGACGAAACCGGCCGACCCCACCTGCTGGAAATCAACACCTCGCCCGGAATGACCGACCACTCGCTCGTGCCGATGGCGGCGCGCGCCGTGGGAATCTCGTACGAGCAGCTGTGCGTGAAGATCCTGGAGGGCGCCCATGTGGGATAACCCGCGCTTGCTCAACATGGCGGCGAACAGCCTGATCGCGGCTGCGGTAGTGATGCTCGCTTTCGCCGGCAGTCAGCTCGTTCTCAACTCGCCGCTGTTCCCGTTGCGCGAGATCACGGTGAGCGGAGACCTGGCGCATACGGGCCGGGCCGATCTCGCGACGGCCACCCGCGGGCGCGTCGCGGGCAATTTCTTCGCGGCCGACCTGGCCTCGATCCGAGCCGGCCTGGAGCAGATCGCCTGGGTGCGGCGCGCGGACGTCCGGCGTGTCTGGCCCGACCGGATCGAGGTGTCGCTGGAGGAGCATGTGGCCCTTGCCCGATGGGGCGACGCAGGCCTTGTCAACACCTTTGGCGAGCGCTTCGCAGGCCAGACCGAAGCCGCCCTGCCGATGTTCGCCGGGCCGCCGCGCACCGAAGGTGAGGTGACCCGGCGCTACCGGCAGTATGCGCAAGCTCTGTTGCCATTAGAGGCGAGCCTGGAGCGCGTGATTCTTACTCCGCGCTTCGCCTGGCAGCTGCGCCTGGCAAGCGGCCTGAGCATCGAGCTGGGCAGGGATCTCCCGAACGACCCCGCCGATGGACGACTGGCGCGATTCATCGCGGCTTATCCACAGACCCTCGGCCGGATCGCCCTGCGCCACGAATACGTCGATTTGCGTTACCCGAACGGTTTTGCCCTGCGCGTGCCCGAGTTCGAGCGCTCCGGGGCCACAAAGGCAAAGGGTTGACCGGATACATGGCAAAGGACACCAAGGAACTCGTCGTCGGCCTGGACATCGGC
>JANMXB010000164.1:0-3848 GCA_031380765.1 Pseudomonadota bacterium
CTGGTGCCTGAAATCGGCTTGACCCCACAGCTGGAAGCCCGTTTCCGCAATTCTTTTCCGGATACTGTCATCAGCATCCTGCATAGCGGACTCGACGTCACGACGCGCACGTCCGGATGGCTGCGGGCGGCTCGAGGGGAGGCAGGGATCGTACTCGGCACCCGGCTCGCCGTGCTGGCGCCTTTACCGCGCCTGGGCATGGTGATCGTGGATGAGGAGCACGATACCTCGTTCAAACAGCACGAGGGATTGCGGTATTCCGGACGTGACGCGGCGGTATTCCGCGCCCGGCAGGTTAACGCGCCGATCGTCCTGGGGACTGCGACCCCATCGCTTGAATCGTATGCAAACATGCTTGCCGGCCGGTACGCGCTCGTCGAACTGAACGAGCGTGCATCCCCCGGCGCCCGCATGCCGGTCGTGCGTGTCATCGACCTGAAATCCGAACCTGAAGAACACGGTTTCGCGCCCTCGATGATTGCCGCAATCCAGTTGCGGCTCGAGCGCGGCGAGCAAAGCCTCATATTCATCAATCGCCGTGGGTATGCGCCGGTACTCACATGCTCGGCTTGCGGCTGGGCCGCGACCTGCACGCGGTGCACGGCTCGACTGGTGCTGCACGCGAGCGATCACCGGCTGCGCTGCCATCACTGCGGATTGGAAGAGCCTATACCGCGAGGGTGTCCCCAATGCGGAAACGTCGATCTGCATGCACTGGGCCGGGGCACGCAGCGGGTAGAGGAAACCCTCGGGAAGCGATTCCCGACGGCCCGCCTCGTGCGCATCGACCGCGACACCGCCCGGCAAAAATCGCTTTCGGGAACGCTCGCGAACATTCGCGATGGCGGCGCAGATATTCTTGTCGGCACGCAAATGATCGCCAAGGGCCACGACTTTCCCGGGCTCACACTGGTGGGCGTTCTCAATGCCGACAGCGCCCTGGTGTCGACCGACTACCGGGCGGCCGAACGTCTGTTTTCGACTTTAATGCAGGTCGCGGGACGAGCGGGCCGGCGCGCGCGACAAGGCGAGGTTCTCGTGCAGAGTCGCTACCCGGGGCATCCCTTGTATGCTGCCCTGGCACGCCACGATTACGCCGGTTTTGCCCGTGCGCAGCTTGCCGAGCGCGAAGCGGCCGGGTTTCCACCCAGCGTATTCGAGGCGGCGTTGCGAGCGGAAAGTCCGAAGCTCGCCGAGACGCTTACGTTTTTGCGCGAGGCAGCGGAACTGGTGGAAGCGCCCGAGGGCGTGCGCATTTACGATCCGGTGCCGCACGTTATTACGCGGCGCGCGGACATGGAGCGCGCCCAACTTCTGGTCCAGTCCCGCTCGCGCCCGGCGATGCAGGGATTTCTGCAGGCCTGGAGTGAAGCCCTCTTTGAGCATGCCCCGCGCAATGTCCGATGGCATCTGGACGTCGACCCAATCGAATTCGACTGAAAGCTGACGGCCCGGGCATCCAGGGACGCGCAAAGGGGCGGTATATAATGCGCGCCCCCTATGCAGTTCGACATCAAATCCCATATCGCAGGACTGTTTCGCGGAGCCCTGGTCGAAGTTGCGCCGGAAGCTGCCGATACGCCGGTGCTCCTCGAACGTCCGAAGCAGGCGGAGCACGGGGATCTCGCCTGCAATATAGCGATGCAGCTCGCGAAAAGGCTCAAGACCAATCCGCGCCAACTCGCCGAGCGCGTGATCGCGGCGCTGCGTTCACAGGCTGGCTTCGGCGAAGGCTACATCGACGCAGTCGAAATCGCGGGCGCCGGCTTCATCAACCTGCGCCTTTCGGCAAAATCCAAGCAACTGGTCGTCGGGCGCGTCGTCGCTGAAGGCGCTTCTTTCGGCCACGCTCCGCCAACCGGCAGGAAAGTCCAGGTGGAGTTTGTGTCGGCCAATCCCACCGGCCCCCTGCATGTGGGCCATGGTCGTGGCGCGGCTTATGGCGCGAGTGTTGCCAACCTGCTCGCCTTTGCCGGCGACCACGTCGAGCGTGAGTTCTACATCAACGACGCGGGCCGGCAGATGGACATCCTCGCCGTCTCGGTATGGCTGCGCTACCTCGAATCGGCAGGCGAGGCGGTGACTTTCCCCGCGGACGGGTATCGCGCCGACTATGTGCGCTCGATCGCTGAGGCGATGGCCGGCGTGCACGGCACCCGATTCAAGCGCGGCGGCGCTGGCCTTGCCGATACAGCGCAGGTGGAGGACCCGGATGCGGCGCTCGATGCGTTGATTGCGCGCACCAAATCGCTGCTTGGCGACGACTGGCGCGAGTTGCACCGCTTTGCCCTTGAACAGATGCTGGCGGACCAGAAAGACGATCTGGGCCAGTTCGGCGTCGTGTACGACCGCTGGTTCTCCGAGCAATCGCTTTTCGAAGGCGGCGACATCGAGCGCGCGATCGGCGTCCTCGGCGAGCGAGGTCACCTGCATGAAAAGGACGGCGCGCTCTGGTTTCGCTCAACCGCGTTCGGGGACGAGAAGGACCGGGTGGTCAGGCGAGAGAACGGCCAGTTCACCTATTTCGCCTCCGACATCGCCTACCACCTGAACAAATACGAGCGCGGCTTCGATCGCCTGATCGATGTCTGGGGGGCCGATCATCACGGCTATATTTCCCGCGTGAAGGGAGCTCTGACCGCGCTGGGACTGGATGCGGAGCGCCTGACTGTCGCACTGGTTCAGTTTGCCGTCCTCTACCGGCAGGGCGAAAAAGTGGCGATGGGAAAGCGCTCGGGCGATTTCGTGACGTTGCGGGATCTTCGCAACGAAGTGGGCAACGACGCCGCGAGGTTTTTTTACGTGCTGCGCAAGTCCGACCAGCACCTGGACTTCGATCTGGATCTCGCCAAGAGCCAGTCCAATGACAATCCGGTGTACTACGTCCAGTACGCCCACGCGCGTGTATGCAGCGTATTCAGCCAGGCAGGCACCGGACCCGGCGAGGGCGCAATACCAGCCCCGACAGATCTGCTCGTGAATCCACGCGAACTGACACTCATGCAAAGACTCGGAGAATTCCCCGAAGTCGTGCAGGCGGCCGCTCGCGACCTGGCGCCCCATGGGGTCGCCTTCTATTTGCGCGATCTCGCGGCCGACTTCCACAGCTACTATAATGCGGAGCGCATCCTGGTCGAGGATGCGTCGCTCGCAAAAGCGCGCCTCGCACTCTGCGCCGCGACCCGCCAGGTGCTTGCCAGCGGCCTCGCGCTGCTCGGTGTAAGCGCCCCGGAAAGGATGTAGCCCAGAATGGCCAAAGCGTCCCGCTCGTCGAATACAAACTACGGCGCAACCCGCGACAAATCCGGCGGTAGCTTCCTGCTCGGCATGTTCGTCGGCCTGATCATCGGTCTCGCCACCGCGTTGGGCATTGCCTTTTATCTGAACAAGACGCCGATTCCCTTCATGAGCAAGAAGCCGGCGGCCGACAAACCTGCCGACGCCGCCAAAGTCCCGGAAATCTCCGGCATGCCAGCCGGCAAAGCCCCTGCCGCGGAAAGGCCGAAATTCGATTTCTACAAGATCCTGCCGGGCAGCGAAGAGCCGGTCTCGGAAAAAGACCTCAAGGCGGCGGCCAAAGGTAAACCGGAATCCTCGAAGGACGTTTATTTCCTGCAGGCCGGCTCATTCCAGAATCCGGCCGATGCAGACAACAGAAAGGCGCAACTCGCAATTCTTGGCCTGGAAGCGGCGGTCGAACCGATAAACCTGCCCGACAAGGGCACCTGGTATCGCGTAAGGCTCGGGCCGTACACCAGGATCGATGAAATCAACAAGATGCGCTCGACCATGGCGGCGAACGGAATCGACGCGAGCCTGGTCAAAATCAAGGATCCGGCGCACGTCAA
>JANMXB010000172.1:0-1818 GCA_031380765.1 Pseudomonadota bacterium
GTGGGTCTTTTTTCTGTAATTGGGCGTCGCCCTGGGCTTGCTGCTTCTTATCGTCTGGTGGACCTGGCCAAAAAAGCGGCCGGAGGACGAAGACAAGCAGTAACGTGCTAGTGCAATACCCGGGGCACCGAGAGCGTGAACTCCGGAACGACGGCATCGAATCGTGCGCCGTCCTCTCCCACCATCTGATAGGTTCCCCGCATCGTGCCCACGGGCGTCGCGATCGAGGTTCCGCTCGTATATTCGAAGCTCTCCCCCGGCTTTAGCATGGGCTGAGCCCCCACTACGCCGAGCCCCCGCACTTCCTGGACCTGCCCGCGCGCGTCAGTGATTATCCAGTGACGGCTGATGAGCTGCGCGCTGGCGTTGCCTGCGTTGCGAATCGTGATGGTGTACGAAAAGACGTACCGGTCCGCCGATTCGTCCGACTGATCGGCAAGGTACCGGGTGGTGGTGCCGACGACGACTTCGTAATGCTTTTCCTGGGCCATGGGGCAATTGTACCGGCTCGCGTTTAGGGCACTGTAATTGGTCGCCGCAGCCCCGGGATACAATGCGGCGCATGAAGTTTCGCATCGCACCAAGCATCCTTTCCGCCGATTTCGGACGCCTTGGGGAGGAGGTACGCGCGGTAATCGCCGCGGGCGCGGACCTCATCCATTTCGACGTAATGGACAATCACTATGTTCCGAACCTGACGATCGGCCCTCCGGTTTGCGAGGCAATCCGGCCGCACGCGAGTGTGCCGATTGACGTTCACCTCATGGTCAAGCCGGTGGACCGGATTGTGCCGGACTTCGCCAGGGCGGGCGCCGGCATCATCAGCTTTCACCCCGAAGCATCGGAGCACGTGGACCGGACCATTGCACTCATTCGCGATCACGGATGCAAAGCCGGACTGGTCTTCAACCCGGCCACGCCGCTTGACTATCTCGACTACACGCTCGACAAGGTCGACCTGGTGCTGCTGATGGCCGTCAACCCCGGTTTCGGCGGCCAGAAATTCATCCCCTCCGTGCTCGACAAGATCGCGGAAGTCCGGCGTCGGGTTGATGCGGCCAGGCAAGCCACGGGGCGCGAGGTGTGGGTGGAGGTCGATGGCGGCGTAAAAGTCGACAACATCGCCGCAATTGCCGCGGCCGGCGCGGACACGTTCGTGGCCGGATCCGCAATCTTCGGCTCAGGCGACTACGCAAAGACGATCGCGGATATGCGCACCGCACTTGCCGCCGCGTGAAAGACCTCGGCGCGATCCGCGCCGTCCTGCTCGACCTTGACGGCACTTTGCTGGACACGGCTCCCGAGATTGCCGCGGCAGCGGCCGACATGCTTGCCGAACTTGGCCTCGAGCCGATTCCGCAATCCGACGTGCGCGACTTTATCGGCAAAGGCATTCCGAGCCTGGTGCGCAGAACGCTTGCCCAATCGCTCGGCCGCGTGCCCGATGAGCGCCGGATAGGATCCGGAATCGAAAGCTTTTTCTTTCACTACGAAAAGCGTAACGGCCAGCTTGCAACAGCGTATCCAGGCGTGCGCGAAGGCCTTACTACTTTGCATTCCATGGGCTTCGGCCTTGCGTGCGTGACCAACAAGACAGCGCGATTTACGCTACCGCTGCTCAAATCGACGGGTCTCGAGGGATTCTTCTCCGCGATCGTGTCAGGCGACACAGCGGCAAAAAAGAAGCCGGCCCCCGATCCTGTTCTGGCCGCATGCAGGCAGCTTGGCGTCGCGCCGGCGCAGGCGGTCATGGTGGGCGATTCGACGAACGACGCGCTGGCTGCCCGTGCCGCCGGCTGCGGCATCCTGCTGGTGCCC
>JANMXB010000183.1:0-10602 GCA_031380765.1 Pseudomonadota bacterium
AACAACGCGCTGCAGATCAGCGTGCCCTCGGCGCCGGGCCTGGAACAGGTGGTCTGGGATGAGTTCATGTTCAACGCCCGCGGCGAGCTCGCCGGAAAACTCGCCTTCAAGGCGGCGAGTACCGACAAGTCGCGCTCCGCGCTCTACATCCTGGATAACCACCGCAGCGCGCCGCGCCTGCTTCCCGCAAGCGAATGGGAGTATGTGGATGAAAGCGCGATCCGCCTCCTGCCCGCCGGCAGGGCGTTCATGATCGGAACGCAGTACCAGTTCACCTATCCCGCGGCGAATCCCCCGGTCTCGGGCATCGGCTTCGCCGCTACGCGCGACCTGGTCTCGTTCCTGCGTCACGACACGACCGGATCGAACCCGCTCGCGTCGGACGGCAAGCCGGGCGTGCGCTTCACGCTCGCGCACGGCACCTCGCAAAGCGGCCGGTACCTGCGCGACCTGCTGCATCGCGGCTTCAACGGCGACGAAGCGGGCCGCCGTGTGTTCGACGGAATGAACATCCACATAGCGACTGCGCAGATCTTCCTCAACCAGCGCTACGCGCAGACCAACCGCGCCTTCAGCCTCGGCCATGGTTTTCGCGGCTACGGCGACACGGGATTGCCGTTGTCCTACCAGCCGCAGAAGGACCCGTACACCGGCAAGACGGACGGCGTTTTGTCGCACTGCATGGCGCGCAACAGCTGCCCGAAGATCGCGCACACCAACACCTCGACCGAATCCTGGCAGGGCGCAAACTCGCTGGTCACCACTGACCCGACCGGCAGGATGGATGCCGCGCTTGCGGACAACGTACGCGTCTACCAGTTCGCGAGCACCCAGCACGTGTCCACGGCGACCATGCCGCGCGGCGTGTGCGCGCTGCCGCCCAATCTGGAGATCGATCCGCGTCCGGCCATGAGGGCGATCCTGTCCGCGCTCGACAAGTGGGTGAAAGACGGCACGCCACCGCCCGCGAGCAGCTACCCGCGCCTGAAAGACAAGTCGCTCGTTGCGGCGAAGAATCTCGCTTTTCCGAAGATCCCGGGCGTGGCGCTTCCGATCGAGCCCAATCCGAAGGAGCGCTTCGACTATGGCCCCGACTTCGCCAAGGGCCTCATCGCGCCGGGCCTCCCGAAGCTCGCCCAGGGCCGCTACACCGTGCTCGTGCCCCAGGTGGACAAGGACGGCAACGAGATCGGCGGTATCCGGATGCCGGAGGTGGCGGTCCCGACCGGCACAGCCACTGGGTGGAGCCTGCGCGCAGCCGATGACGGCAGCCCGGGCGAATTGTGCTATCTCGACGGCGTGTTCGTTCCGTTTGCGAAGACCAGGGACGATCGCATCGCGAAACGCGATCCGCGGCTGTCGCTGGCCGAGCGCTATGCGGGCAAGGACGAGTACGTCACAAAAGTGCGCGCGGCGGCCGTGAAGTTGCAGACGCAGGGCTACCTGCTCGCCGAGGACGTGGAGCGCGCGGCCAGTCGGGCTGAAAGTTCGCGATGGTAAGGCATGCACCCGAAAGCGACTGAGACAGCCCGCGGCGGCACCCGGAGGGTATTTCAGCCGCCGCGTTTTCCACCCACCGACACGAACGCCATCGAACAAGGCTCCGTGCCGGGATTGCGCCAGCGATGCCGCGTGCCGTTCTGGACATCAGCCCTTTGGCTTGTTCTTCAGGAGGTCGCCCAGCGATGCGAGCGGGGTGTGAGTCGCCGGCGCCTTTGCATCCTCGCGCACGCTGCCGCCCGCCTTCGCATCCGTTTCTCGCGCGTGCTCGTTCTCGTGGCAATACAGGCACAGCAGTTCCCAGTTCGAGCCGTCCAGGGGATTGTTGTCGTGATTGCCGTCCTTGTGATGCACGGTAAGCTCGCGCAGGCGGGAGGCGGGGAACTCGCGCGCGCACCGGGTGCACAGCCATGGGAACAGCTTGAGCGCCCGCTCGCGGTAGGTTCTTTCGTTCGGGTGTGCCTGCATGGACGAAGTTTCTCAGCTATCGTCCCGCCATTGCAAACAGGAGCCTGCCCATGACCGACTCATCCCGCCGCGCAATCCTCGTCACAGGCGCCGCCACCGGCATCGGCGCCGCCACCGCGCGGCGCTTCGTCAGGGAAGGCTGGCAGGTGGCGATCAACTGCATCGATGCTTCGCAGCGCGAGGCGGCCGGCGCAATCGCGGCGGAAGCCACGGCCGCCGGGCAGAAAACGATCGTGCTCGAGGGTGACGTCACCAAGGATGCCGATTGCGTGTCGCTGGTGGAACGAGCGGTCGCGGCCTTCGGGCGGCTGGATGCGCTGGTCAACGCGGCCGGCATCAGCAAGATGGTCCCGCAGCCCGACCTGCACGGATTGTCGGCCGACGATTTCCAGCGCATTTACGCGGTCAACACCATCGGCATGTTCCAGATGATCCGTGCCGCGGCCCCTCATTTGAAGGCCACCGGCAAAGGCGCAGTTGTGAACATCACCTCGCGCGCGGGCGTCACCGGCGGCGGCTCGTCGATCGCCTACGCGGCCTCCAAAGGCGCATCGAACACGCTCACGCTTTCGCTCGCTCGCGTGCTCGCGCCCGAGATCCGGGTCAACGCAGTCTGCCCGGCCCTGACGGAGCACGGCTTCGTCGAGCGCCTCGCGCCCGAGTCGTTCGCCGAGCGCAAGGCTCGCCAGATCGCCGTCTCGCCCCTCAGGCAGATCGGCAAGCCCGAAGAGGTGGCCGAGGCGATCCACTGGCTGGTTGCCAGTGGATCGATGATGACCGGGTCGCTCGTGGATCTTGATTTCGGCATGCACTTGAATGCCACCTGAGACAGCCCGCCGCGGCACGGGGGCTTTACGCCCTCGTGCGGCCCGCAGCGCTGTGGTACGAGGAAAGACAATCCGGAA
Source organism: Pseudomonadota bacterium (assembly GCA_031380765.1). Classification (GTDB taxonomy): domain Bacteria; phylum Pseudomonadota; class Gammaproteobacteria; order Burkholderiales; family SG8-39; genus SZAS-79. The sequence goes on from JANMXB010000183.1 coordinate 2,874, forward strand.
TTGATTCGCAGTTCACGTCGGAGATCGATCATGCGACTTCGCCGGGACAGGCGAGACGATGGCGGCCCAGCTCGGACGCATTCCATTAATGCTGCCACTTTTCGCCTTAACCCCGCACCGGCAGCCAATCTACAGCCAAATTGCTGCCATCGGCATAGGGTAGGGGAAGTTCACCCAGGCTCCCCCTCTAGCGCTGTGCCCGCCTCAACGCCACGTTCGCCAGCACGTTCACCCCCGGCAAGGTGCGCTCGAGCGTCGCGTGCTCGTGGTTGTTGTGCGTGATGCCGTCCGTGCAGGGCGTGAAGATCATCGCAGTGGGCGCGACGCGGGCGACGAAGTAGGCGTCGTGTCCCGCCTGCGAGGGCAGGTCGAGCGAGGCGATGCCCAGGCTGCGCGCGGTGTCGCGCACGAGACCGATGCACTCCTTGCTGAAGAGCTCGGCGTTCCAGGTCCAGCTCTCGAGAACTTTCATCGCGGTGTTCGAGCGTTTCGCCGCCTCGGCCATCGCGGAATCGAACTCCGCAAGCATCTGCGCTGCGACTTTCGGGTCTTCGTGGCGCACGTCGCCGGTGAACTGCGCCCAGTCCGAGAGGATGCCGGGCTTGTTGGGCCACGCGACGACACGCGCCGCGGTGCCCTTGCCCTGTGTTGGATGGTGCTTCCAGCCGACGTCGTTCACTGCAACTGCGAGCATCGAGGCGCCGACGAGCGCGTTCCTGCGCTTGTCCATCGGCCACGGCCCGGAATGCGCGGTCTCGCCCTGGACCTCGACGATGAACCCATGCGCGGTGTAGCCGTGCGTCACCACGCCGACGTCGATGCCTTTTGCATCGAGGATCGGGCCTTGCTCGATGTGCAGCTCGAAATAGGCATCGAGCGTCCGGCCGCCGACCGGCGCCGGGCCCGCATAGCCGATGCGCGCCAGTTCGTCGCCCAGCCGCTTGCCGTCGTCGTCCTTGCGGTCGAGCACCCATTCCGGCGTGTACACACCGGCAAACGCGCCCGAGGCGATCATCGGCGGGGAGAACCGCGCACCCTCTTCATTGGTCCAGGACACGACTTCGATCGGCCGCCGGGTAGCAATGCCGTGGTCGTTCAGCGTGCGCACCACTTCCAGCCCCGCCAGCACACCGACGATGCCGTCGTAGCGCCCGCCGTTCACCTGCGTGTCGAGGTGACTGCCGATGACCACCGGTGGCAGCGAATCGTCCGTCCCCGCGCGGCGCGCGAAGATATTGCCCACGCCATCCACCGTCACCGAGCACCCCGCCTCTTCGCACCAGGCGACAAATTCTTCGCGCATCTCCTTGTCGGCATCGCTCAGGGCGACGCGTGCGAGGCCTCCCGGGCGCCCGAGGCCGATCTGGGCGGAGCGTTCGACGGACTGCCAGTAGCGGCGCGCGTCGACGGAAATGGCCGGAAGTTGCGGAGCGTTCATGCTGGTCCCTGTCGAAGCGCGGATCAGCCGAAACTATAGCTCACTCGGCGCCGACCCCGCGTCGCGCCAAGATGATCTCAAGCCGTGGCAGAGACTCGGCGTCCTCCTTGAGTTCGAGCAACGTGCGAAGCTCCGCGCGCACGCTCCGCCAGTCAATCCGCCCACCTGATTTGGCAACAATGCCCTCGACATCGAGCCAGTCCTGGGGCCGGCCAGCGAAGACTTTGAACACGATCAGCGCATCCGCCGAACACAGCGTGAGCTGCACGCCGTCCGCAATCTCCACGAGCACGGATTTTTCAACGGCCGCGCTTTCGAAATCCAGTGCTCCGAGAGAAACGTCAAGAGGAATTCCGTTCGAGGCACGCAGCAGCACAACGCGATGCCGAAGTGCAAAATCGCGCATGCCTTCGATGCGTGAGACGAAGCAAGCTAGTAGAGCGTCCACATAGCGCTGCTCGTCGCCGACGCCTGTGAATACCGTGAGATCGGCGTCGCGTGTAAGCCGCGGCTCACCCCAATGCTGGACGGCGACTCCGCCAATGAAACAGAATTTCCAGCCTGCGCTGGTGCAAAACGCCTGGATCTCGGCAGCCGCCGCGAGCAGCCGATTAGCCTCGCTCATGCGCTCGTAGTACGCCGAACAGGCGTTGCATCTCCACCAGCCCCGAGCCGAGTTCGTCCGCGGATTCGCCGTTGAGGCGTCCCCCGAGCTGCAACATGTCGTAGGCGGCCTGGCGGGATTCCGCAGGCGACTGGCAAGCAAGCGCAGCGTACCGCAGCCTCTCCAGCACAAGGCCGGTTTCCCGCCATTGGGCGACCAGGCGCTTCTGCTCCTCTGCGTGTGAACGATTCATGTTTGTCAGTTTAGCAGGTGATTGCGGCAGCGGTCTGCCGCGCTTCGGCTGCCACACGATGGAAGAACCACCGGTTCGCGCGTCACCGAAGCCGCGCGTATAATGTGACCATGGACATGACCATAGTTGCGTAGGAGCCTGCCGATGAAAACCATGAAAGCCTCGGACTTCAAAGCCCGCTGCCTGGCGGTGATGGACGAGGTGGCCGAGCACCACGAGCCGGTGCTGATCACCAAGAACGGCAAACCGGTGGCCGAGCTGCGCGCGCACGCCGGCCGGCGCGCCAAATCGCCGATCGGCCTGCACCGGGGCCAGGTGCGCATCAAGGGCGACCTCCTGGCGCCGCTGGGCGCGAAATGGGAAGCGCTCGATTGATCCTGCTCGACACCCACGCGCTGGTGTGGATGGACGCCGACGACGGCAAGCTCGGCCGCGCGGCCCGGCGCGCAGTCACCGCGCAGTGGGAATCGCAACAAGTCGGCGTGAGCGCGGTGAGCTTCTGGGAGTGCGCGATGCTCTGCGCGAAAGGGCGGCTGGAACTGCCGCATGCCATGCGCAACTGGCGCGCCGAGCTGATCGCCGCGGGCCTGGTCGAGTTTCCGCTCGACGGCGAGATTGCAGTGCTCGCCGCCGAGCTCGACGCGCTGCACGGCGACCCGGCCGACCGTTTCATCGCCGCGACGGCGATCCAGCGCGGCGCGACGCTGCTCACCGCCGACGCGAGGCTGCTCGCGTGGAAGCACCGGGTGAAGCGGCAGGACGCGCGGAAATAGGCGGCCCGGGGATTCGAATGAAGAAACGGGACACCCTGCTTTCACTTCTGGCCGCACCGGCCGGTTGACCGGATCTGCGCTCCAGTAATACCACGGTGATACCAGAGTTGCGGAGTTCGCGATGTCCATCTCGGTCAAACTTCCCGAAGACCTCCGAAAGCCCATCGTCGTTGCCGCATCCGAGGCGATGAACTGCACGATCGCGTTTTCGGAGTAGCATCCCCGCGCATGAACACTTCGACACTCGCCTGCATCGACCGTTGCTGCAACACGCGGCGCGGAATCCTCGGCGGCATGCTCGCCCTCGGCGGCGCTAGCCTGTTCGGCGCGGGCAGCGTGATGGCGCAGGCGCAGATCCAGACGCCGCAACGGCAGCTGCAGCAGGCAGCGAAAGTGCCGCCGCACCGCATCGCGCATCGGATTGACACTCATCACCACTTCAACACCCCGCGCTGGGTCGCGGCGGTGGCCACGCGCGAGCGGCTGAATCCGCGCGCGCGCGACTGGACGGCGCAGCAGTCGATCGACGAAATGGACCGCAACGGCGTGGCGACCTCGATGCTTTCGATCACCAACCCGGGCCTGTGGTTCGGCGACAACGAGGCGACGCGCGCCCTCGCGCGCGACTGCAACGAGCACCTCGCGGGCTACGTGCGCGACCACCCCGGGCGGTTCGGCAGTTTCGCGGCGATGCCTCTGCCCGATGTAGACGCCACGCTGCGCGAAATCGCGTTCGCGCTGGACGAGCTGAAGTTCGACGGCATCGGCCTCTTCACGAGTTACGGCGGCAGCAAGTGGCTGGGCGATCCTGCGTTCAACCCGGTTTACGAGGAACTCAATCGCCGCAAGGCCCTGGTCTTCGTGCACCCGACGGCCCCCGATTGCTGCGGCAACCTGATCCCCGACGTGCCGGCCTCGCTGATCGAATACGGCACCGACACCTCACGCGCGATCGCGAGCCTGCTTTTCACGGGCACGGCCGCGCGCTACCCGGACATCCGCTTCATCTTCTCGCACGCGGGTGGCACCGCGCCCTACCTGATCCTGCGCTACCAGCGCCTCGAGCGGAATATGAAAGAGCGCGAGAAACGCCTGCCGAACGGACTCATGCACGAGCTGCGCAAGTTCCACTACGACACCGCGTTGTCCACGAGCCCGGTACCGCTCGGCGCGCTGCTGAAGCTCGTGCCGATCACGCAGGTGCTGTTCGGCACCGACTTCCCGTCGGGCGGCAACATGGTCGACGGCGTGAAGGGGCTGGCCGAGTGCGGGTTCAGCGCGCCTGATCTTCGCGCGATCGAGCGGGAAAACGCGCTGCGGCTGGTTCCGCCGCTGGGCGGCTGACGCATACATCTACTGCGTCCAAAGTGCGGAAAGTGGCACGGCGAGGATGCGGCGATCCGCCGTCGGCAGCGTACTCGCGCCCGAATGCAGAATCATGCCGCCCCGAAAATCCTTGCCGCATTGTTCGGCCAGGCGGTGAAGGCCGTTGCCGTCGCTTTCGGCCACGGTCGCGGCGCTCTTGATTTCCACCCCCCAAGTGTGCCGGCCGCGGGTAATGACCACGTCCACCTCGACCTGGTCTTTGTCGCGGTAGTGCCAGAAGCGCAGGTCCGGATCGGTCCATCCGGACTGGGCGATGAGTTGCTGCACCACGAATGATTCGAGATGAAACCCGAAGCGCTCGCGTCGCGTCATCCAGTCGCCGGCCTCGAGTCCCGCAAGCGTTGCGGCAAGCCCGCTGTCGAGCAAGTGGATCTTGGGCGTCTTGATGAGGCGCTTGGCCTCGTTTCGATGCCAGGCCGGCAGGCGCCGCAGCAGGAACAGGCGCTCGAGTACCGCCAGGTACTGATCGGCGGTCTCCCGGCGCATGCCGAGTTCCGTACCCAGGGCGGAAAGATTGAGCAGGCTGGCCGGGCGAAGCGCGACAATTTCGACCAGCCGGCCGAGTTCCGCGGGATCCCGCACCCGGGCGACGTCGGTGACGTCCCTCTCGAGAACGCTGCGCAAATACTGCCGGTGCCACTGGCGTGCCCGTTCGGGCGAGCGCAACAGGGCGGGCGGATAGCCTCCGCGCAGCAGCCGCTCGTGCAGATGACTCGCGGGCGCGGCTTCGCTTCCACTGATGCGCGGCGTGAGACGTCCGGCCAGGAAATTTTTCAGCAGCGCTCCGGGCTTGCGCCCTTTTTCGGACTCGGTCAGCGGATGCAACTGCACGATCTCGATACGGCCCGCGAGCGAATCCCCGACTCTTGGCAGCAGCAGGAGGTTGGCCGAGCCGGTCAGGAGAAACCGTCCCGGCCGCCGGTCGCGATCCACCGCGGCCTTGATCGCAAGCAGCAGGTCCGGTGCGCGCTGTACTTCATCGAGCGTTACGCGATCGGGAAGCGCTGCGACGAACCCGACCGGATCCTCCCGTGCGGTACGGAGCATGGGCTCTTCGTCCAGCGTTACATAGGCGCGCCCGGGCGCAAGTGCGCGGGCCAGCGTGCTCTTGCCCGATTGCCGCGGCCCCAGCAGCGCAACCACCGGGGTATCGGCGAGCGCCAGCCTGAGCGTGCCGCGAACGTTGCGGGAGTAGGTTGGATCGGCCATTTGCCGGATAGGATACCGTCTAATTGCTGGTTGTTCAATCGTCCAATTGCTGGTTACAAGAGCTGGGCACAAAGGAAACGAGGCATGCCCGCCCGTCCTCCGCGGCACCCGGCCCGGGTGATCGGCGTCAAGGTTGCGCAGGCGTTCGTGCGCCGCGCCGACCGGGAGATCGAACGAGGTTAGACTGGCCCCTGAACCGGCGTATTCGAACTGGCGCGGTAACCGAAAGGGAACGGATGGACAGGCGTGACACGGTACTTGCACTTCTCTCGCTCGGCGCCGCACCGTACGCCACGCAGGCGCAACAGGAAAAGCGCGTGCGCCGGATCGGATTCTTTGTCCTCACCACCGCCGCGCGCAGCGCCGTGTGGCTGGCGGCTTTTCGCGCCGGCATGGCGGACCTGCGCTGGGTCGAAGGGCGCGATTTCGTGATCGATGCGCGTTATGGCGACGGAAAGAGCGGGGCCGGTCCGGCCCTGGCCTCCGATCTGATGGCAACCCAACCCGACCTGGTGGTGACGGGTGCGGAGCAGGCGGCCCGCATGTTGATGCAAAGGAGCAAGACCATCCCGGTGGTGTTCGCGATCAGCAAGGATCCCGTGACGAGCGGCATCGTCGTGAGCCTGGCCCGCCCTGGCGGCAACGCGACAGGACTGACGGATCTCGCCCACGGCCTCGGGGGGAAGCGCCTGCAACTGCTCAAGGAGGCGTTTCCGCGTGTCGCGCACGTGGCCTTGCTGTTCGACCCGGCCGATATCGGCAACCTGGCTCAGGTGAAAGAGATCGAGGAGGCCGGCCCTCGCCTGCGCATCCGGGTAAGCCCGATCGAACTGGGGCGGGCCGCGGAGATCGACCGGGTTTTCAAACGGGGCGCCGCCTTGGGGGCGCAGGCCTACGTGCCGGTTCTCGGCTCGTTCGCCAGCGCCTGGTCCCAGTTGATCCTGGACGGGATCACGCGCGCCAGGGTCCCCGCAATCCTTACCGACAGCCAGTACTTAGAGGTCGGCGGATTGATGTCGTATTCGCCCTCTACGCCTGGCAATTTCCGCCGCGCCGCGACCTACGTCGACAAGATCCTCAAAGGCGCGAAGCCGGGCGACCTGCCGATCGAGCAACCGACCAAGTTCGAACTGGTCCTGAACCTGAAGACTGCCAAGGCGATGGGACTTGTATTCCCGCAAGCTTTCCTCGTGCGCGCCGATCGGGTGATCGAGTAAGCGCTCAGGTTTTTTTCCTGTTCCTGACCAGGTCGGCCAACCCTTCCAGCGGTTTGTGAGTCGCTGTTGCCGCCGGCGACTGTTTCGCCCCACCTTCGGCCTTCGCGTCCGTTACACGCGCGTGCTCGTTCTCATGACAGTAGATGCACAGCAGCTCCCAGTTCGAGCCGTCGGGCGGATTGTTATCGTGGTCGCCGTCCCTGTGGTGCACGGTGAGTTCGCGCAGGCGCGAGGCGGGGAATTCGCGCGCGCAGCGGGTGCAGATCCAGGGCAGCAGCTTGAGCGCCTGCTCCCGGTAGGGCGTGGGGGTCGACACGGCTGAAGTTTACTTCCCCACAGCGTAGGCTGGGCGCCGGCTTGGGTTGTCCGGGGCGCTCCGCCCCCCGATCCCGGTGCATATGATGCGGGACTCGGGAATGAATCGGGGTCAGAGTCGCTTTCCCCCGGACTGGCATTGCTCCCCGGTAAGCATCGAGCCGGCTTGCGAAAATACCATTTTCATGGCATTTTAATGGCATGAAAACCACCATGGATTCCGCGGGAAGGATCGTCGTGCCCAAGGCTTTGCGCGACGGACTGGGCTTCACGCCCGGCCAGCCGCTCGATATCCGGGCGGGCGACGGACGGCTGGTCATCGAGCCTGCTCCAACGCCGATGCGCCTGAAGAAGCGCGGCAAGGGGCAGGTGGCCGTTCCCGAATCCGAATTGCCCCCGCTCACGGCCGGGCAGGTTCGCGAGACGCTGGAACGCGTGCGGCGTTGAGGGCGGCTGACTCCAGCCTCGTCGTCGCCGCATTCGCCTCGTGGCACGAGAGGCACGAACCTGCCCGCAAGTTTCTGGACGCAGGCC
>JANMXB010000205.1:0-1738 GCA_031380765.1 Pseudomonadota bacterium
GCCTTGCGCGCTGAACGTGCAAAACTACTACGAGATGCCGCGCAGTTTGCTGACGGCACGAACCGCTCGAGTCTCAGTCGCGGAAAAGGCAACGCTCCCCTAGAGAAAGTCCCGCGGCGTTACACACAATCGGGACCAAACTCAATCAGTTCGAGACAAACCGGACGAAGATCGGGAAAATAGGCGCCGTCAGCAAGCGTTCCGGTATGCCGCCGGCACGTATCCGGAGACTTCAAATGAATCGCGCTCGCGCTTTGGAACTTTTGGCCGAAAACAAGCCAGTGCTCGCCCGACGCTTCGGCGTGACGCGCCTCGCGCTGTTCGGCTCGACGGCGCGGGACATGGCGCGCACGGACAGCGATATTGACATCCTCGTTGGGTTCGGCGGCCCTGCCACCTCCGCGCGTTATTTCGGCGTACAGTTTTTCCTCGAGGACCTTTTCGGCTGCGGGGTAGATCTGGTTACCGAGAAGGCGTTGCGCGCCGAACTACGCCCCTTCGTCGAGACTGAGGCGGTGAATGTCTGAGCCGAAGCCGCGTGAGTGATTCTTCTGCATCGACGTCAGACTTGACGCACCCGCCAATGGCTGAACTCATCTCCGACCGAGTAAACACCGCGGCCCCGCAACCCACCACGCACCTCGACGCCATCGTCGTCGGAGGCGGCGTCGCCGGCCTCTATGCGCTCCACCGCCTGCGCAAGCTCGGATTGCGCGTGCGCGTCTACGAAGCTGGCAGCGGTGTCGGCGGCACGTGGTTCTGGAACCGCTATCCCGGCTGCCGCTGCGATGTGGAGAGCATGGAGTACTCCTATTCGTTCTCGGACGAGCTGCAGCAGGACTGGAAGTGGCCGGAGCGCTACGGCACCCAGCCGGAGATCCTGCGCTACGTGAATCATGTCGTGGAGCGCTTCGACCTGATGCGCGACGTCCAGTTGAACACGCGGGTGCACTCGGCCCTCTTCGACGCAAAGACCAATCGCTGGACAGTCACCACGGAGCAGGGCGAAGTGATCTCCGCGCCTTACTGCGTGATGGCGACCGGCAATCTGTCCACGCCGCGCCTGCCGGACTTCAAGGGACTGAAGGCGTTCAATGGCAAGGTCTACCACACCGGGCAATGGCCGAAGGAAGGCGTGGATTTCAGCGGCCTTCGCGTTGCCGTGGTCGGCACCGGCTCCTCCGGCATCCAGGCCATCCCCCTCATCGCGCGCCAGGCGAAACACCTGCACGTGTTCCAGCGCACGGCGAATTTCAGCCTCCCCGCGCGCAACGCGCCGCTCGACCCCGAAAAAGAAAGCCGCCACAAGGCCGAATATCCCCAGCGCCGGCGCGCCGCATGGGACACCCCGTTCGGGATCAGCGGTTATCCGCCGCCCGAGAAATCCGCCCTCGACGCCACGTCCGAAGAGCGGCAGCAGATCTACGAGGCGAAGTGGCAGGAGGGCGGCAGCATCAGCTTCCTGTATGCGTTCACCGATCTCCTCACCAGCAGGCAAGCCAACGAAACCGCGGCCGAGTTCGTGCGCCAGAAGATTCGCGGCATCGTGCGCGACCCGGAAGTGGCCGAGGTGCTCGCACCTAAAAGCCATCCTATAGGCACCAAGCGCCTGTGCCTGGACACGAACTACTACGAGACCTTCAACCGGGAAAACGTGACCCTCGTCGATGCGCGTCGTACGCCAATCGAGGAGATCACGGCAACGGGCTTGTGCACCAGCGCTGCCGAATTCGCCTTC
>JANMXB010000237.1:0-3356 GCA_031380765.1 Pseudomonadota bacterium
TGGGCAAGGGAAACCTCTGCTGCATTTAGCCCTGGCGCCCCCGACACGAATCGAACGTGTGACCTACCCCTTAGGAGGGGGTCGCTCTATCCACTGAGCTACGGGGGCGGAGGGGGAGCATTTTATCCGATCGCGCTACTATCCTTTCTCGTGTCCCTTCGGGAGGTCGGATCATGAACAGAACCCTTGGCGTGCTCTTGCTCGCATGCGCATCCCTGGCCGCCGGCTGCGGCGTGGATAGCATGAGCGCGGCGGCGACCGCCGCGGCGCTCAAGCAAAAGGAAATCGAGGCCGGAAAAAAGAACATGGTCGATGTCCAGAAGAAACTCGCCGAGTCGACGGAGAAGATGCAGCAGAACCTGCAGAAGTCCGAGGAAGCCGACAAGTAGGCCGACAGGCGACCGACCCTCATCATGCGCCCGCAGATGTGATACGGTTCCGAAAAATATAAGCAGCACGGGTGGAGACACGGATGGACGCAGCCGCAGCCTTGGAGGGCAGGGCCGCGATCGAGCCTGGCAGCGAACGCGGCCGGCGGGTCGCCGTGGGCGCATGGGTCGTCGGATTGCTCGCGATTCTGGCTTTTCTCGTCGTCTATCCAATGGGAATGCTGCTGGTTGGCGCACTGACCGACGGCAATCCCGTCGTCGACGGCATCGGGGCGCTGCGGCCCTCGGTGGCCAACTTCGTCACCGTCCTGACCAATCCCAATGTCCACGCCGCGCTCTATAACGCTCTTCTTGCGTGCGCCGGCGGTACGGCCCTTGCGGTGACCATAGGTCTTGCGTTTTCGTGGATCGTGGTGCGCACGAATACGCCTTTCCGCGGATTCATTGCCGCGGGATGCATGATTCCCCTGTTTGTCCCGCCGCTGGTCGCCGGAGTCGCATGGTCGATTCTCGGCTCGCCTAAAACCGGCCTCATCAACACGGTGTCGCGCGCGCTGGGATGGAACATCCACATCGACCTGTATTCGATGACCGGCCTGATCCTGGTATTCGGAATCTACTACGCGCCGTATGTGTACATGTTCACCGCCTCGGCGCTGCGCAACATGGACCCGAGCCTCGAAGAAGCCTCCGAGGTGGCGGGGGCAAGCGCGTTCTCGACGTTGTTCAGCGTGACCTTCCCCCTTATTGCCCCGGCCATCATTTCGAGCATGCTGCTTTCCTTCGTGGTGATGCTCGGCATCTACGGCGTGCCGGCGGTGCTCGCCAACCAGGCCGACCTCACCGTGCTCACCACCTACATCTTCAAGCTCACTGCGTGGAGCCCGCCGCTCTACAACACCGCAGCTGCGGTCGCGATCATCCTCATGATGGTCACCGCGGTGCTGGTCTGGTTGCAGCAGAAAGTCCTTTCCGGCCGCAGCTACGCGACCGTGGCAGGCAAGGCGTTCCGGCCGCGCAGCCTCGATCTCGGGCCGTGGCGCTGGTTCACCTTCGCGCTGGCGATGATTTACCTGGTGGTGGTTGTGGTGCTGCCCACCCTGGCGCTCTGCATCGCGGCATTTCGCAAGTTCATGTTCATCCCCAGCCTCGAGGCCCTGTTCGAGTGGCGCCAGTATTCGCTCGTGCACTTCTACAGCATCTTCGACAACCCGCTGACGCTGCGTTCCATCTGGAACACGATGAAAGTCGGAACGCTGACTGCCGTGGTCGGAGGCGTGCTCGCCTTTTCGATCGGCTACACCGTGCATCGCACACGGATCACCGGACGCAGCGCGATCGACCTGCTGGCGACGCTGCCGGTGGCGGTTCCCGGCCTGGTCATCGGCGTGGCCTATCTCTGGGCCTGGATCGGCGTTCCGGGGGGGCTGTACGGGACGATCTGGATTCTTGCCCTCGCATTCGTGGCGCGGTTCATGCCTGACACGGTCAAGGCGCTTTCTACCTCGTTCATGCAGATCCACCGCGAGCTCGAAGAAGCTTCCTGGATCTGCGGAAGGGGGCTGTTCGGCACGCTGAAAAGCATCGTCCTGCCGCTGGCCAGGCCCGGAGTGATCGCGTCGATGACGCTGCTCTTCGTGCTGTCGATCCGCGAACTGGGCTCTTCGCTCTTTCTCTACAGCAGCGACACCATGGTCATGGCCGTGCTGCTCCTGGATTACTACGAAGGCGGCAACATCGGCAAGACCGCCGCCTTCAGCCTGGTGCAGACGCTGCTCCTGGCAGTGCTTATCGGATTGTCATATCGCCTTTCCAGCGCGGCCACGCAAACCAGTGTCGGGCGCGCAGGTTGACCGCAGTGCATAAAAAGGAGGAATCATGCAGATGAAGAACGGTATTTTGGCGGCCGCCTGCGCGGCGCTCGCGCTCGCGCTTCCGGCCGCCGCGCAGAATTTCGGCTCGCCCGAACTGATCGCGGCGGCCAAGAAGGAAGGCCACCTCGTTTACTACACGGCCAACTTCGCCGAGGTCGAACAGGAGGTCATCAAGCAGTTCAACAAGCGCTTTCCCGAAATCAAGGTCGAGATGGTGCGCGCCCCGGGCGGCCAGTTGATTACGCGGATCAAGACCGAGGCTGCGGCGGGCAAGCTCGCAGCCGACGTGATCGACCACTCGGATCGCGCCCTCATGAGCGGCCTGGTGGACTTGTTCCAGGACTACGCCCCGCCGAACGGCGCCGACTACCGGCCCGATGCGTTGATCTCGCCCAAGCTCTGGCCGCGCGCCACGATCGCGTGGTCCATCGCCTACAACACGGCTCTGGTGAAAAATCCCCCCAGGTCCTGGATGGACCTGACCAAGCCCGAATACGGCAACAAGCAGATCGGCCAGGTCTTCGCGGCCTCCGGCGGCACCACGTGGACGCGCATCATGTTCGAGCGGCAGGTGCTGGGCGAGGACTACTGGAAGAAGCAGGCGGCGACCAATCCGGTGCTCTACCCGTCCGGAGCGCCGACGTCCGATTCGCTCGTGCGCGGCGAGATATCGATCGCGCCACTGCTCTACAACATCGTTTACACGAAGATGAAGGACGGGGCGCCGATCAAGATCTTCTTCCCGCCCGAAGGCGTGCCCGTCAACCCCTATGCGAGCGGCGTGCCCAAGACGGCAAAGAATTCGAACGCCGCGAAGCTGTTCCTCAACTGGAACCTCTCGGTCGAGGGCCAGACCTACATGATCAAGGAGCTCGGGAACCTCACCTCGCTCAAGAATCCGCCGGCGTTTCCGGAAGGCTTCGATCCGAAAAAAGTGAAGCTCTGGTTCCCCAAATTCGACGAGTATGTGAAGCTGCATACGGCGTGGGTCGAGGAGTGGAACAAGACCTATAACTACCGCCAGTGAACGCAGCGTGACAACGCAGGGCGCGCTCACTCTCGAAGTCCGCGCGCTGGAAAAGCAGTTCGCAAC
>JANMXB010000245.1:0-3012 GCA_031380765.1 Pseudomonadota bacterium
AACAACCACAGCGCCTCCGGGTTGGCCAGCGCGTCGGTGTGCTTGACCGGCATCCCGTGCACGACCGAGCGGACCGCGAGCTCGACCACCTTGCCGTTGCGGGTGCGCGGGATGTCCGGTACCTGCACGATGCGCGCGGGCACATGGCGCGGCGTCGTGTTGTCGCGCACTTGCCGCCGGATGCGCTCTTCGAGCGCCGCATCGAGAACGAGGCCCGGGCGCAGTTTGACGAACAGCACCACGCGCGTATCCGTCGGCCGCTCCGGCGGCCAGAGCTGGCCGATCGCCACCGATTCCTCCACGGCGTCGATCTTCTCGACCTGGCCGTAGATTTCGGCCGTGCCGATACGCACGCCTCCCGGATTCAGGGTCGCATCCGACCGCCCATAGACGATCATCGTCCCGCGGCGGGTGAGCTCGCACCAGTCGCCGTGGCACCAGACGTTCGGGAAGCGCTCGAAGTAGGCGGCGTGGTAGCGCGACCCATCCGGATCGTTCCAGAACCCGACCGGCATCGACGGGAACGGCTTCACGCATACCAGCTCGCCTTTCTCGCCTATGAGCTCGCGGCCTTCGTCGTCGTAGACGCGCACGTCCATGCCCAGCCCCCGGCACTGCAGCTCGCCGCGATGCACGGGCAGCACCGGGTTGGCATCGGCGAAGCCCGCCATGATGTCCGTGCCGCCCGAAATTGACGCGAGGCACAGGTCCTTCTTCACCTCCCGGTACACGTAGTCGTAGCTTTCGGGCACCAGCGGCGAACCGGTCGACACGATCATGCGCACCGACGCGAGATCGTGCGTCTTCGCGGGCTTCAGCCCTCGCTTGGCGATCGCGTCGATGAATTTCGCCGACGTGCCGTACTGCGTAAACCGCTCGGCGGCGCAGAAGTCGAACGTAATTGCGCCTTCGCGCATGAACGGCGACCCGTCATACGTCATCACGGCGGCCTCCGCGCAAAGGCCGGCGAAGAGCAGGTTCCACATCACCCAGTTGCACGTGGTGTAGTAATAGAAACGATCATCGGGCCGCACGTCGAAATGCAGTTTGTACATCTTGAGGCCCGCCAGCAGCGACCCGCCGGCGCCGTGCACGATGCATTTGGGTTTGCCCGTGGTGCCGGAAGTGAAGAGGATATAGAGCGGGTGATCGAAAGGAAGCTGCGCATAGTCGATCGCAGCAGCCCGGTAAGGCGATATCCAGCCGGCAAACCCGCATCCGCCCGGGATCGCGGAAACATCCGGATCCACGTCAAGGTTGGGCACCACCACCACTTGCCTCACACTCGGCAGCCCGGCCACGATTTCCTTCACGCGCTGGATCGAGTCGTGCTCTTTGCCGTTGTAGCGATACCCGTCGGCACAGAAGAGCAGCGTCGGCTCGGTCTGGCCGAAGCGGTCGAGCACGCCGTCGGTGCCGAAATCGGGCGAGCACGATGACCACACGGCGCCGATCGATATCGCCGCCAGTGCCAGCACGCAGGTTTCAGGCATGTTGGGGATGAAGGCCGCGACACGGTCGCCAGGTTTCAGGCCCGCGGCACGCATCGCCTGCGCGCAACGCGACACCTGTGCGCTCAGCTCAGCGTAGGACATCCGGCGGCGAAATCCGGTCTCGTCCCAGAACACCAGCGCGTCGTGACTGTCCCGCCTGCGCAGCAGATTTTCGGCAAAATTGAGGCGCGCTTCGGGAAACCATTTCGCGCCGGGCATTTTGTGCCCGTCGACCAGGATGGTTCCACCTTTCCTGCCGCGGACCTCGGCCCAGTCCCACAGAGAGCTCCAGAACGTCTCGCTCTCGTCGCAGGTCCAGCGATAAAACTCAGGGTAAGTGTTGAATTCCAGCCCGAAGCGGTGAACGCAGTAGCGGGCGAACTGCGTTATCAGGGCCGACTCGATGGCGGCCTGCGAGGGCTCCCACATCTTTTTCACCGCTGGCATGGCTCAATCCGGAGTTCGGTTCCGCACCATTATAATTGCCGCGATGAGCCACCCCGAACCTGCTGACGCGATTGCCCGCTTCTGGGACGCAGCGATTGTCCCGGCCCTGACCGAGTACATCCGCATCCCCGCGAAGTCTCCGGCGTTCGACCGCGCGTGGCAGGCGAACGGCCACATCGATTCGGCCGTGCGGTTCGCGGCGCAATGGTGCCAAAAGCACCGCCTGCCCGGCATGAAGGTCGAAGTGGTTCGGCTGCCGGGACGCACACCGGTGCTGTATGCCGAAGTCGAAGGCGACCAAAGTAGTACCGCCCTCGGCGAGACGGTCCTGGTTTACGGCCACCTCGACAAGCAACCCGAAATGACCGGCTGGCGGGAAGGGTTCGGCCCGTGGGTCCCGGTCATCGAGGATGGAAAGCTGTACGGCCGCGGCGGCGCGGACGACGGTTATGCCGTGTTCTGCGCGCTCGCCGCGCTGAAAGCACTGAAGGAATCCAAGCGGCCGCATGCACGCATCGCGATGCTGATCGAATGCTGCGAGGAAAGCGGCAGCTACGATTTGCCCGCCTACCTCGATCTGCTCGCCCCGCGCATCGGCGCGCCCGCCCTGGTCCTCGGTCTGGACTCGGGCTGCGGGAACTATGACCAGCTGTGGGGCACGACTTCGCTGCGCGGCCTGGTCAACGGCGTGCTTACGGTGGAGGTGCTCACCGAAGGCGTGCACTCGGGTGACGCAAGCGGCGTAGTGCCCTCGAGCTTCCGCATCGCAAGGCAATTGCTGGAACGCATCGATTCGGCAGAGAGCGGTCGGGTGAAAGGCGCCGCGTTCCATGCCGATATTCCGACCGAGCGCAGCGCGCAGGCGAAGAAGGCGGCCGCGGTGCTGGGCGAGTCGATCCACGCCAAGTTCCCGTTTGCGGGCGGCACGCGCCCGATGCACAAGGATCTGGCCGAGCTCGTCCTCAACCGCACGTGGCGCCCGATGCTGGCGGTCACCGGCGCATCGGGACTCCCGCTGCCCGCCAACGCGGGCAACGTGCTGCGGCCGCAGACCCAGCTGGTGCTTTCGCTG
>JANMXB010000264.1:0-2502 GCA_031380765.1 Pseudomonadota bacterium
GCGGATTCTCGCCGGTTGCGTCGCGCTGCTGGTCGTCGCGACCGCCGCGGCGCAGGGTTTCCCGGCGAAGCCGGTTCGCCTCGTGATCGGTTTTCCGCCGGGCGGGCCGGCCGACTTTTTCGGGCGCGTGTTTGCGCAGGGACTGAGCACGAATTTTGGTCAGAGCGTGATCGTCGAAAACAGGCCCGGTGCGGGAGGCGTCACCGGCGTCGATTCGGTGGCCAAGGCCGCGCCCGACGGCTACACGCTCGCGATGAACAGCTTCTCTGCAGTGGCGATTGCGCCGTTCTCGATGGCCAACATGCCCTTCGATCCGCGCCGGGATCTCGCGCTTATTACCACCGTGGTGCGCGTGCCGGAAGTTCTCGTGGCCAGTCCCTCGCTGCCCGCGAACAGTTTCGCCGAGTTGATTGCCCATGCGAAAGCCAATCCCGGCAAGGTGAATTTCGGCTCCGCGGGCTCGGGCACCATCACTCATCTCGCGGGTGAGTTGCTCAAGGCGGAAGCAAAAGTGGACATCGTCCACGTGCCGTACAAGGGCGCTGCGCCTGCCGTGAACGACCTCCTCGGCGCGCAGGTCCAGATGGGCATCTTCGACGTGCCGGTCGTGCTGCCCCATATCCGTGCCGGGAAACTCCGCGCGTTTGCGGTGACGAGCGCAAAGCGCGCCGCTTCGCTGCCGGAAGTGCCGACGACTGCGGAAATGAATTATCCGAAAGTGAATTCGGACAACTGGTACGGCCTGGTTGCGCCTGCCGCAACCCCGCCCGAGATCCTCAAGCGCATCCACGCCGCAGCGATGGCCGCGCTGCAGTCGCCCGCGGTCGTCGAGCAGTTCGCCAAGGTGAGCGGCACGGCGGCGCCTTCGACGCCCGAGGAATACGCCGCGTTCCTGGCGCTCGAGCAGGCCAAGTGGGGCGCGATCATCCGCGCCATCGGATTTAAGGAGTAATCGCTAGGCTTTCGGCGCCGCGAGCCTCGGTTATTTTTTCGCCCACGAATCGCGCAGCGTGACCGCGCGGTTGAAGACCGGCGCGCCGGGCTTCGAATCGAAGCGGTCGGCGACGAAATAGCCGTGCCGCTCGAACTGGAAACGCTCTTCGGCCTGCGCCTCGCCGAGCGCGGGCTCGAGCTGGGCGGTGACGACTTTCTTCGAATCCGGGTTGAGGTCCTTGATAAAGTCGGTGTCGCCCGCGCCGGGATGCGGCGCCTTGAACAGGCGGTCGTAGAGCCGCACTTCAGCGGCATGCGAGTGCTTCGCCGAGAGCCAATGGATGTTGCCTTTGACCTTGTAGGCATCCGCGCCGGGCGTGCCTGAGCGCGAATCCTCGAAATACGTGCAGCGCACGGTATCGCTCGCCCCGTCATAGCCGATGCATTCGAGAACGAAGCCGTAACGCAGGCGCACCTTGTTGCCGGGAAACAGGCGGAAGTAGCCCTTGACGGGGACCTCCTGGTAATCGTCGCGCTCGATCCACAGTTCCTTCGAGAAGGGCAGGGGGCGCTTGCCCCATTCCGGCTTCTGCGGATGGTTGGGCGCTTCGCAGAGTTCTTCCTTGCCTTCGGGATAGTTATCGATCACCAGCCTGAGCGGATCGAGCACCGCGATGCGCCTGGGTGCGACTTCATTGAGGTGCTCGCGCATGCAATCCTCGAGAATCGACAGGTCGATCCACGAATCCGCCTTGGCCACGCCGATGCGCTCGCAGAAGAGGCGAAATCCCTCGGGCGTATAGCCGCGCCGCCGCGCGCCGACAAGAGTGGCAAGGCGGGGATCGTCCCAGCCCTCGACATGCTTTTCCTCCACCAGCTGGATGAGCTTCCTCTTCGAGAGCACCAGGTAGGTGAAGTTGAGGCGCGCGAATTCGATCTGCTGCGGCAGCGGGCGCTCGAGCTGCCCGTCCTCGGCGAGCTTTTCGTTGAACCAGTCGTACAGCGGCCGGTGATCCTCGAACTCGAGCGTGCAGATCGAGTGCGTGATGTGCTCGATCGCATCCGAAACGCCGTGCGCCCAGTCGTAGGTCGGGTAGATGCGCCACGCATCGCCGGTGCGGTGATGTCGCGCATGGCGGATGCGGTACATCGCCGGATCGCGCAGGTTGATGTTGGGCGAATCCATGTCGATCTTCGCGCGCACGACGTGCGCCCCGTCGGGGTGCCTGCCCTCTTTCATCTCGCGCAGCAGCCGGAGGTTCTCCTCTGCCGTGCGATCGCGGAACGGGCTGTTGCGCCCGCCTTGGGTCAGCGAGCCCCGGCTCGACCGCATCTCATCCGGGCTCTGGCTGTCGACGTAGGCGAGGCCGCGCGACACCAGGTGCTCGGCGAACCCGTACAGCCGGTCGAAATAGTTCGAGGCGAAGAACTGGTGGCGCGTGCCGTTGGCCTCCCACGAGAACCCCAGCCAGTGCACCGCGTCGACGATCGAATCGACGTATTCCTGCTCTTCCTTGGTGGGATTGGTATCGTCGAAGCGCAGGTGGCACACGCCGCCGTAGTCACGCG
>JANMXB010000272.1:0-2247 GCA_031380765.1 Pseudomonadota bacterium
CGTCCCCACATACCCCCGCTCCTCCAGCGCCTCGGCGAGATCGCGCCGCACGCTCTCCCGCCCGGCCCGGACGCCGGCCGCAGTCTCCACCCCGACCTTCGCCAGCAGCGCATCCAAACGCGGATTCGGCTCCCCGACGCGCAATCTGATCGCAGCCTCCCGGAACACGGCTAAGCCCGGTTGATGCGGCGGGTGCGGTGCCCGACGGTGATGACCTGCCCGTGCCGTGAAAGCACGGCATACAGCCCGGCCAGCCGCCGGACCTCGCTCTTGGCGCGCGAAGCCGCAGCAAGCCGCTTCTGGGCAGCCTTGTCCATATAAAGAATCACGGCCCCGTGGTGGTCGTAGGCCTCGCGGCCGTACGAGAGCAGCAGGTCCAGGGCCTCCGAACCGATGCCGCGCTGCTGCATCCGGGCGCGGGCGTGGAAAGTGAGCGGACTGACAGGGTTCTGCATGGCGGCCTCCTCCAAAGGTAGGGAACCGAGTCTGCGCGGGCCGGTGGCTCAGGGGATGAGCCTGCCATGTGGTCTCCCGCACGGTCCGAACAAGGCAAAAGTGGTTGAATAGGGGCACAAAGGACTCCCCGGAGGGCTTCACATGGTCTGGTTCTTGATTGCACTGCTGGTGGCCCTCGGCGGGATCTTCGTCGCCTGGAAGCGCGCGAAGGCGATGCCGGTCGTGGTCCCGAAGGAACACGTCAATCCGGACGCACCCCGCATCAACGTCAACGACCCCAAGGAGGTCGAACGCTGGACGAAGGAGCTCAAGGTCGACGCCTATGACCTCAAGGGCGCCGTACAGGATGTCGGCGCGAGCGCGGACAAGGTGAGAAAAGAGCTGCGGGACAAGTAGGCCCCCCGGCGCACCCGGGATGCGGTATGATTCCTTCACACTCGGAGGAAACGCTCGTGGGTAACGCCGTAAAGAAGACAATTTCGCTGCCTGAAGACCTCGCGCGCGAGGTCGAAGCGCTCGCCCGCGCCGAGGGCAAGACGCTGAGCGGTGTCATCCAGGATGCCCTGCGCTCGGCGCGGATCCAGCGCCGGATGCAGGAGTTGCGCGGCATCCAGGGCCATTGGAGCCGCATGGCGCGCGACCGCGGAATCCTCACCGAAAGCGATCTCGCCCGCCACCTGCGCGATTGAAGGTTGTATTCGATACGAATGTGCTCGTTTCGGCGTTGGTATTTCCGGGTGCGCGTGCCGATGCCGCGTTGCGGCGCATCGCGCAGGAACAGGACGTGCTGCTGATCTCGGCGCCCATCCTCGATGAACTCCTCGGCGTGCTGGCACGCAAGTTCGCGCGCGACGGTGAGGAACTGGCAAGGATCGCAATATTCCTCAGCGATCTCGCCGTGACGGTAAGGCCTCGCACGCGGCTGAGGGTTGTGGCTGACGACCCCGACAACCGCATTCTCGAATGTGCAGTGGCAGGACGCGCGGATGCCATCGTCACCGGCGACCGCACCCTGCTTGCACTCGGCACTTACCGGCGCGTTCGCCTGCTGACACTCGCCGGATACCTTGAAGGATGAACACAATGCAGAAAGCAGTAACCGCGGACTCCACCGCACAAGCCGTCCCGCTCACCGCGCAGGGCGCAACCTTCCCGATCCTCCTCAGCCTGGGCTTCTGCCACCTGCTCAACGACCTCATGCAGTCGCTGCTGCCGGCGCTGTACCCGATGCTGAAAGCCGAATTCCACCTCGACTACGGCCAGGTCGGCCTGATCACGCTGGCGTTCATGCTGACGGCCTCGTTCCTGCAGCCCACGATCGGCATCTACACGGACCGCAAGGCGCAGCCGTATTCGCTGGCCATCGGCATGGGCGGCACGCTGATCGGGCTGGTCCTGCTCTCGTTCGCGCACAACTACACTTCGATCCTGCTGGCCGCGGCCTTCATCGGCACGGGCTCGGCGGTGTTCCACCCGGAAGCCTCGCGCGTGGCGCGGCTTGCCTCGGGCGGACGCTACGGCCTCGCGCAATCGATCTTCCAGGTCGGCGGCAACCTCGGCGGCGCGATCGGCCCGCTGCTGGCGGCGTTCATCATTCTGCCGCGCGGCCAGGGCGCGATCGTCTGGTTCTCGCTCGTGGCGCTGTTCGCGATGATGGTCCTCGCGCGCGTGGGCATGTGGTACTCGGCCCACCTGCAAATGGTCCGCACGGCACCCAGGGCCGCCGCTGCGACGGCTCCGGTGGCGCAAAGCCGCGCGGCATTCTTCGTGTTCATCCTGATGCTGCTCGTC